>JBMYWL010000141.1:0-5027 GCA_049607365.1 Alphaproteobacteria bacterium
TTCTTTCAGCCAACCCTGAATTTGATCGTCACTAAAACCCAACCAATGGTGCCCGTATTTGTCAGTCAAAATGCTTTCATCATGGGGCAAAAAATCAGCGATAATCAATTCGCCACCTGATGCAACCATCTTCGCGCATGCAAGAATGGCAGCAAAGGGGTCATCAGCAAAGTGCAGAACCTGATACAAAGACACGGCTTCGAAACTGTTAGGCTCAAACGGCAGTGTGAACATGTTGGCAAACCGAACAGCCAAATTTTCAAGCCTGTTTTGGGCAATTGCGTCACGCGCTATCGCCAACATATCATGGGATATATCGACGCCTTCGCCAACTTCGACAACACCGGAAACCGCCGTTAACAGTCGCCCTGTTCCTGTGCCGACATCCAAAAAGTGTTTTGGTTTTGACGCCGTCAAGTGTTTCAAAATCAGCTTTTCAGCCAACTGCTCATCTGCGTATAGATTTCGGTCTTCGTTCCAACTTGCCACGTAAGATGACAGGATCGACGAAGCTTGCTCCGCGTTGTGCTTCAACAACTCGTTTAGTTTACGCGTATCAGAGGCGAAAATAGGGTCTTCTGGTCCAGCCAGTTCCAACACAGCATCAATCAACCGACGCACGCCAACGTCTTGGGTTAATCTGAAAAACACCTTCGTGCGCTCCTTCGAACGCATAATAAGCCCTTCACTTTCCAGCTTGTTCATGTGGAAAGTTAAACCGGACAAAGACACGCTCAAAATTTTACTAAGATCATTCAGGGTCAGGTGTGCCGACCTGCAAAGATGCAACACGCGCAAACGGTTTTGCTCGCCCATTGCCTTTAATATCTTTGTCGTCGCAAGTGCCACTTGACCTAAGTCTCCGCCTTATTCAATTTTTCAACCAACTTTACCCGATCACTGGGTAGCCCCGTGTTTGTAACAGCAAACACACGGTTGTGTAAGAAATAGCCAGTTAAATTTAACCCGTCTATTACGGCTTCAACACCGCCATCTGCACTTCTATCGATCAAAAAAGCCGGCAAAGGCAAGAGTTTTCCGGCATAAGGCGCTGCCACTTCCGCACAAACAGCTGCCCCCGTACGTGGACTAACACTCGTTAAGTTCTCAGTTGCGCCTGTCACCGCACATTTTTCCAGTTCTAAGCCGTAGCCTAAATATGCCAGCAGCCCGAGCTCTAGCTTCACCAGCGTTTCGCCCCAAACCTGTTCTTCCAGCAACTTGGTCCAGACAGACGTGGCGAAAAACAATCCAGTTGCCGGTTCCCGCTCAGGTAGGGTTTTGTCCAACAAGTTCAAAGTTGTTATCAAAGCGTGAAGTCTTAAAGGGTCGTCCAACACACGCGGTGCGACTGCGTGTTCGGTTTCCACTCTGAACATACCCAGTTGGTCTTCCAACCTTGACACCCACTGCAAATCACAAGTTGAACCGGGTTGTAACTGGCGTTTGGTTTCTTGTCCACCGCGAACCAAGCCAGCAAAACGGCCATGGTCTTGGGTCAAGAAATGGACGATCCAAGCTGAATCTCCATAAGGGCGTGCCTTTAACAATATGCCCTTATCACGCCATTCTGCCATTTATGGCCCTACCCGCTATTTTTCAAAGTTCAAACCCATTTCACGATATCGCTCTGGGTCATCCAACCAGTTTTCACGTACCTTCACGAACAAGAACAGGTGAACATCCACACCATAGATGTCAGCCAGATCTTTTCGTGCTGCCATACACACTTGCTTAACTTTTTGACCATTCTTACCCAGAACCATGGCCTTGTGCTGAACGCGGGTAACGTAAATTACCTGTTCAATGCGAATGCCTTTTTTGGTTTCTTTGTAAGACTCAGTTTCTACTGTCAAGTTATAGGGCAATTCCTGATGCAGGTTCAAAAACAGCTTCTCGCGCACCACTTCCGCCGCCAACATACGTTCCGGCAAGTCGCTCAGCTGGTCTTCTGGAAAATGCCAAGGCCCAACAGGTGCGTTTGCTGAAATTTCGTTTTTCAGGTCAGCAACGCCGTCACCATTCAGTGCCGAGACCATGAACACCTTATCAAATTCACGAACAGCGGTAATTTCTTCGGTTAAAGCAAACAGCTTTTCCGGCTTCACCATGTCCACTTTGTTTAACACCAACAAACAAGGCATTTTTGTTTGGGCCAACCTGTCCAGAATGGAGCGAGCGTCTTCACCAATTTTGCGCGCCGACGCGTCAATGACCAGCACACATGAATCTGCGTCTTCAGCACTTGACCAAGCGCTTTTAACCATCGCTTTTTCAAGGCGTCTTTTATGGTTCACAAATATGCCTGGTGTGTCCAACAACAGAATTTGAGATTCGCTATGGCAGAATATGCCACTGATGCGCGCACGTGTTGTTTGAACCTTTGGCGAAACAATCGATACCTTTGTACCGACAAGCTGATTTGTTAAGGTTGACTTACCAGCATTCGGCGCACCCAAAACCGCAACAACGCCAAAACGTCGTTGTGCTTGTGTTTGGTCTTCATTCTGTTCATGTGGCAAAGCCATTAAGTTTCTTTCTTTTTCATCTTAACTTTTCGCTTGGCAGCTTTAATTGCTTTAAGCATGAGTTGTGCCGCTTCCTGTTCTGCAACACGTTTGGATCGTCCCTCACCTTGCTGAGCACCAACGCTCTCGACCTCAACAGACACAACAAAAACTGGATTGTGGGACGGGCCTGTCTGAGACACTGCTGTATAGGCTGGTAAGTTGTACCCTTGACCCTGTGCCCATTCTTGAAGCTCGGTTTTGGCGTCACGTGGCGGTTTGTTCAAAGACACAATAAGCGGCAACCAGTTTGGCACCACAAAATTACGTGCAGCCTGCAAGCCACCGTCCAAGTACAAAGCCGCAATCAAGGCTTCACAAACATCTGATAACAAAGATGGATTATCACGACCGCCAGAGGCGTTTTCACCACGGGACAGACGAATGAACGAGCCAAGCTTAAGTGTCCGCGCCACATCTGCTAGTGTTTCTTTTCGGACAAGTTGGGCCAGACGTTTTGCCAAATCCCCTTCCTTATCTTTTGGAAACTTGTTTAACAGTTCTTCCGACACAAGCAGGCCCAAGACCCTGTCGCCCAAGAATTCTAAACGCTCGTAGTCAGCAAGTTTCTTCGTTCTGGCCGATGTGTGCGTCAACGCGAGGTTTAACAGGTCTTTGTTTTTGAATTCGTGCTTCAAAATCGTCATCAGCACCTTCAAGTCAGCCGACTTGGGTGATGATGGGTCAATTGAACGCATGTTCGGTTTTGTGTCTTTAGGATTAGCTTGATTTGTCATTAGATAATCGGGTCCAGTATCCGCGAATAACGGATGTTTGTTGGCCATTTCCAAAATTCCCAGCCATGGCCATCATAATCTATCGAGTTGAATATGCGGGTCGCCCTGCCAACGAAATTTTCAACAGGCACAAAACCAACTTCAAATCGGCTGTCTGAAGAGCGATCTCGGTTGTCACCCATCATGAAATAATGTCCTGAAGGAATTTCTATTTCGGACGTGTCATCTGCAATAAACGTGTCATCGTTAAATTCTTGCAGCATGTGTTTATACGCAGTTTGTTTGTTGCTCTCCGACGAACGTAGAAGTGTTTCGGTGTAGACCTTGAACTCTACCTTGTCTTGAAGATCATCTCTTGCCAGTCGTACGTTTTCAAACCGTCGGTCGACCAACTTACCATTTATGTAAAGACGCCCGACCTTCATTTGGACCGTGTCGCCTGGCAAACCAACAACACGCTTTATATAAGCAACGTTTAGATCGTTAGGTGGGTGAAACACCGCAACATCTCCGCGTTTCGGACCTTCACCAAAAATTCTACCGCTCACCAACGGCAAGCTGAAAGGCAAGGAGTATCGACTAAAGCCATATGAAAACTTGGAAACCAGTAAATAGTCCCCCACCAACAAAGTTGGTTCCATCGAGCTACTTGGAATTCTAAACGGTTCAAAGGCAAATGTCCTAATGCCCAAGGCCACCAAAACAGCAAGCACACCCATTTTTACAAAATCCAACTTACTGCTTCCTTCAAAGACACTTCTTATGGATTGTATTTAGGCTAATAAGGACAGAATTTAGGCCAATGAGATGGAAATTGCTAATTCTGTTTCTACCAATCACCTACCGGAACTTCACGTGAACTATCCAGCGCTGTTTATGGGAACGGCGGAGATTGTGACGATCGCCGCTGCATAAGGTGGTTCATCGGTTATGGACACATGAACCTTGCCCTCGTATCCGTCGGGAGTAATTGCTTTCAAGCGGGCCAACGCACCACCGGTCAGTTTTATTTCAGGTTTTTTGTGTTTTTCCCGAAACATGGACATATCGCGCCAAGCCACACCCAAGCGCATACCCGTGCCCAAGGCCTTCGAACACGCCTCCTTCATTGCATAGTGACGGGCAAAAGCAGCCGCAGAGTCCGGCTTATTGTTGCAGAATTCAATTTCCTGCGCTGAGAACAATCGCTTTTGAAACCGCTCCCCAAACACAGTCAGGGTGTTGTCAATACGCCTTATATCAACCAGATCCAACCCTATGCCGATAACGAAGCCAGCTGTCGAAACCATGTTTTCACCTGCCATATCTGGCTATCCCTTTGTTCAGCAACTTATTCGTCGTAACTTCTAAGGTCTTCAATGGCTTTTGCGCCATCGGGCAAAGTTGTAACGAAGGTCACACTGCCTTTTATTTTGCAGTTCTCAGCCAGAGCAGTTTCCAATTCCGCCTTTTTCTCATCAGACGATGCGCGTTCAGATGCATCGACCAAACACTCAAGTCGCATGCTGTCACGCCCGTCTTCATTTTCAATCACCAGGCGATGTCCAGAGATTGCGCCCCAAACTTTCACCGTTTTTTCCAACTGGCTCGGGTGAATAAACATGCCGCGGACCTTAGTGATCATGTCCGCACGACCAAGCCAGCCTTTCAGTCTTCTGTTGGTTCTGCCACAGGCCGACTGACCCGGTAAGAAGGCTGATAAATCGCCCGTTGCAAACCGGAT
>JBMYWL010000142.1:0-5006 GCA_049607365.1 Alphaproteobacteria bacterium
TCGTAAGTTGTTGGCGCTTCAATGCCAGCAGCTTCAAGAATGTCTGCGCGGTAAACAAGGTGCTGAGCGTTTGCCATGAAAGCAACAGCCATTACCTTGCCGTTAATGGTGATTAGCTGGTTCTTTTTCAAAGCACCGCCGTGCTTGGCAACCAGATCATCTAGCGGACGAACCAGATCATCGTTCATCAAAGCAACGATTGAGCTGTTTGCAATAACCGCAGAAGTGTACTCGGCTGGGTTGCCAGACATGCCCGCAACGTTGATCTTCTGGTGATCAGCAGTCAGGTTTGCAGACACTTCGCCGCCAGTACATGCTTTTGCACCATCTGCAACAGCATGGATTGCCGGAAACTCGTTTCCAACGATGCTAACACGTGCACCGATTTCACAAGCATAAGCTGAACCAGCTGTTCCTGCCATAAGCGCAACAACGCTGGCCAGCGCGATTTTCTTTAATAACATTGGTTTCTCTCCCAGTTATTGGATGTATCTTCGAAGTCTACATCCTGTTAATCCGCAAAAAGCGGAATTCGAATAAGGGCTGATTTAGCCCCCTACCCTTGCCCCTGTTTCTTGATCAAACAGATGACATTGATCTGATGGCACATGAATTGAAACACTGTCTCCAATATCTGCGCGATAAAGTTTGTCAGCCTTAACCGACACCAACGTGCCGTTTATACGCACTGACGCCATTGTGGCATCGCCCAAAAGCTCCATGGAGTAAACTGGGGCGTTGATTTGGCCATTAGACGCAACCACAGAAGCGTCTTCAGCACGGAAACCAAGAGTGATTGGTCCATCTGGTGCTGTTAAACCAGAAACTTCAACATTGGTTGCGCGGAAAGTACCACCGCTCATTTCACCTTCAATTAGGTTCATGGCGGGCGAGCCGATAAAGCTGGCAACAAAGGCATTTGCTGGTGTGTCGTAAATTTCTGTGGGTGACCCAACTTGCTGCACGATGCCTTTTTTCATAACAACAACGCGATCTGCCAAGGTCATGGCCTCAATTTGATCGTGCGTCACATAGATCGTTGTTACTGCAAGTTCGTGGCTCAAGTTTTTGATTTGAGCACGTGTTGAAACGCGAAGTTTGGCATCCAAGTTGGACAAAGGCTCATCCATCAGGAACACATTGGGCTCTCGAACGATGGCTCGCGCTAGGGCAACACGCTGGCGCTGACCGCCTGATAGTTCAGCTGGCTTGCGATGTAGAAATTCATCAAGCTCGACCATTGCACTGGCACGGCGTACCTTTGCATCGTGCGTGCTTTTATCAACGCCGCGAACCTTGAGCGGAAAACGGATGTTTTCATACACGTTCATGTTGGGGTATAGCGCATATGACTGGAACACCATAGCAACGTCGCGATCTTTTGGCTGAAGATCGTTGATGCGTTTACCATCGACAAGAATGTCGCCTTCAGTTGCTTCTTCAAGCCCGGCTATCATTCGCATGGTTGTTGTCTTACCACAGCCCGACGGGCCTAGTAGAACAAGAAATTCTTTGTCAGCAATCGTTAAATCGAAGTTTTCGACACCAACGAATGAACCCCAACGTTTACTGAGATTTCGCAGCTTGATTTCTGCCATTTAGTTTCTCCTAAGGCGTTCGCAACCATTTTGCATGCGCTTGCAATTGTTATAATAGGCAATCTCGCTAGCCTGTTGCAAGGGAAAATTATATATACGCTAAAGTTTTTCCGCTGTTTCAACAAATGATAGCAATGGACTCACCCAAGGACAGAGCTTAACTCTAATCTTCAATGAATTACGCTCTAATCGATTCCCATAGCGTTGTTCTATTTGTGAACTTGAACGCACTTGTCGTTATAGTGGTTTAAAACAAGCCGCTTTTGCACCTGAGGGAACCGCTTTCAATTGCGGACGCGCGTCTTTGCACCTTTGTTCCGCATACAAACAACGAGATGCGAATGCACAACCTCTTGGTGGATTAAGTGGGCTTGGCAAATCACCATTCAAAACCAAGGGCTCAATTTTTTGCCCAGGTTTAGGTACAGGAACCGCAGATAAAAGAGTTTGCGTATATGGATGACTAGGACTGGTCACCAAGTCTCTCGACCTATTGTGCTCCATAATTTGTCCAAGATACATCACGATTACTCGATCCGAAATGTGGTGAACTACACTCAGGTCGTGCGCGACAAACAAAATTGCCAAACCCATGTCACGCTGAAGATCTTTCAACAAGTTAATTACCTGTGCCTGAACTGACACATCCAAGGCAGACACAGGTTCATCGCAAATCAGCAGTTCGGGCTGTAAAATAAGCGCGCGTGCAATTCCAATACGTTGACATTGACCACCTGAGAATTCGTGTGGATACCTGTTTAAAGTTGAGGGCAAGATGCCAACTTTATCGAGCATTTGCCGAACAAGCTTGTCTCGTTCCGACCCACTCATCCGTGGTTCGAAATCCCTCAAAGGTTCAGAAATAATATCGCCCACCGTCATTCGCGGATTAAGCGAAGACATAGGGTCTTGAAAAATCATCTGTATTTTACGACGTAGATTATTCGACCGCGGCATGGATTGTTCTTCCATACGCCAAAATCCACGCTTTACAGCCGTGTCGCTACTCCAGATTTCTTTGCCGTCAAAGCTGATGCTTCCGGTTCGTGGACGTGTCAGGCCTGCAATGGCTCGGGCCAATGTAGATTTACCGCACCCACTTTCACCAACGATCCCAAGCGTTTCCCCGCGTTTCAAATGCAAGTCAACACCTTGGACTGCTTGCAGGACCGAAGAATCTTGCCAAGGCCAACGAAAGCCTTTTTGAACATCAAAAGAGACGGAAAGATTATCAACCTTCAACAAATAATCTGTGTTTGAACTCATGATAATTGCTCCGGCGATATGTGGCACGCACGGAATGGCGCCTTATGTGTCAGTTCAGGTACTTGTTGCAAACACTTTTCAACCGCGTGAACACAGCGCGGCGCAAACGGACAGCCCTTCAAATCCATCAGCATGTTTGGTGGACTTCCGGGGATAGCTTTCAGTTCGACGACTTCATTCGTCATGTCGGGAACAGCGTCGAGTAAACCACGGCTGTAAGGATGCGACGCATTCGTGAACATTTCGTTTACAGATGCCTTCTCCATCAAGCGTCCACCATATAGAACGTTAACGTCGTCACAAAAGCCCGCAACAAGGCCCAAGTCATGTGTAATCAATAAAATGGACGTACCAAACTCTTGCTGAATTTCGTCTAGCAATGTCATAATCTGCGCTTGTACAGTCACGTCAAGGGCGGTTGTTGGTTCATCCGCAATCAAAACATCAGGTTTACACAGAAGAGCCATGGCGATGACAATACGTTGCCGCATGCCGCCAGAGAATTCAAACGGATAGGCTGAAAGGCGGCTTTTTGCGTCCGGAATTTTAACCGCTTCCATCACTTCCAAAACACGTGCACGTGCTGCTGAACCACTTAAGCCTTCATGAAGGGTTAAAACTTCGGTCAACTGTTTGCCAATCCGAACATAAGGGTTCAAAGCACTCATTGGGTCTTGAAAGATAAAGCCAATTTTCTTGCTTCGAATTTTGTTGAGTTGCTTTGACGACAAACTCAACAAATCTTGGCCTTGAAATTCAATTTTGCCTTCAGCGAAACCGTTTTGCGCCAACAAACCCAAAATTGAGTATGCAATTTGTGACTTTCCTGAACCACTTTCACCAACAAGAGCAAGTTTTTGTCCGGCTTTCAGGTCAAAACTGACCCCATTTACCGCATGTACTAAGCCATCGTTTGTTCGGAACTTAATGAACAAATCTTTGATTGATAAATCAGACATCAGCGATCCTTCGGGTCTAAGGCATCGCGTAATCCGTCGCCTATGTAATAGAAAGAGACCTGTGCAATGACAAAAAACATTGCAGGAAATGCCAACTGCCAAATAGCTCCATATTGCATTCTGGCAGCACCTTCAGAAATCAGTGTACCCCAACTTGTGTCAGGCTCTTGAACACCAACACCCAAGAATGAAACAATAGACTCAGTCATTATGATGTTTGGAATTGAAAGCGACACCGAAATGACAATTATGCCCAACATATTTGGCAACAAATGCCTACCGATGATACGCAACCTGCTTTGCCCAAATAAACGGGCAGCATCGACATACTCTTTGTGTTTTAGCGCTAATATTTGTCCACGAACCAATATGGCCATGCTACTCCAGTTAATGAAGCTTATGACCAGCAGCACGTTCAAAGTCGATTGTCCAAAAATCGCCAACCACACAACAAAGAAGATTATGTAAGGAATTGAGATTACCATCTCAGCTGTTCGCATAATCCAATTGTCCAACCGACCACCGAACAAGCCAGCAACTGCGCCTAAGAATGCGCCAATAATTGACGAAATGACAGTTCCGACCAAGGCAACCAACAAAGAAATGCGTGTTGCTTGAACCAATCGAGCATAAAGATCTCGTCCGAATTCATCTACACCGAAGTAGTGACCATTCTCAATTGATGGACCGCCCTTCTGTTCGATTTGCCCCAATAAACTCCAGTCAATGTTTTCGTTGTTGTGGGCAGCAAAAAAACCACCGAAAATCGCAAACAAGACTATCAGAGAAATGGCTAGGCAAGAAACAACCGCTGCCTTGTTTTGCTTGAAGCGAATGAAAGCATCACTCCAAAGAGAACGTCTTTTGCCATCGTCTCCAACTTTACCAGCCTGAAAATTCGTATCACCAAGCTTTTTGTGGAGATCTTTAGATGCTTGATTCATAACTTCGCCCTCACCTGCGGATCGATCCACGCGTACAGTAAATCAAGTACGATATTAAAGGCAAAAGTAAGTAAGCCATAAATTAAGGTTAGACCGAGGAGCAAGGAATAATCGCGTGTAAACGCGGCACTGATAAAGTCAGAGCCAATGCCACCTGTTGTGAAAAAAATGTCTATGAATACAGAACCTGTAATCATGTAAACAAGGACAGGGCTTAAGTAGGACAACACTGGAAGTAA
>JBMYWL010000143.1:0-4955 GCA_049607365.1 Alphaproteobacteria bacterium
ATTCTTTAAGGTCTTTGACTCGCCTGATTTAAAATTAACTGACGATGCGATTGCAAACTCTGAATTGTATTGGGGGAAAAGGTCAAAACTTCCCTTGTCTTTGTTCAAAGCACAAAGGGTAGATTATAGTCTGCATCGACTGCAACACTACACAGGAACAGCACCAAAAGAGTTTCAAAAATTCGTGTTGTTTACAAATTACCAATTTTACATTGATGCCTTCATAAGTTTGGGTAAGCAGCTGGTTGACGACCCCAACAATGATTACACCAGTTTTACCGGACCAGATGAAAATGCGCGTTTGCCACAAATGCCAGCTTATCACCTTGGTCGTGAACATGGCGAAGGCATAACAATCGTAAATATTGGTGTTGGCCCGTCGAACGCGAAGACCATTACTGACCATATTGCAGTGTTAAGACCAACCGCATGGATTATGCTGGGTCATTGTGCTGGTCTACGTCACACTCAAAGGCTTGGCGACTTTGTCTTGGCTCATGGTTACGTCAGGGACGACCATGTGCTTGACGCTGATTTACCTTTGTGGGTACCTATTCCACCTTTGGCAGAGGTTCAACAAGCTTTGGAGAAAGCGGTTGCGCACGTATGTGTGGACTCTGGCCAGGACGTGAAAAGTATCATGCGTACAGGCACTGTCGCATCAATTGATAACCGGAATTGGGAACTGCGTGATCAACGTGAACCATTGCAGCGGTTTTCCCAATCCAGAGCAATTGGGCTAGACATGGAGTCAGCGACAATCGCGGCAAACGGGTTCAGGTTTCGGGTGCCATATGGCACATTGCTGATTGTGAGTGACCGCCCGCTGCATGGTGAATTGAAGCTACCTGGGATGGCGAGCAGTTTTTACACTTCGCAAGTGGAAAACCATTTGAAAGTTGGTATTAAGGCGATTGAGTTATTACGTGAAATGCCTTCTGAGAGACTTCACTCCCGCAAGCTTAGAAGCTTTGACGAAGTCCCGTTTAGGTAGAATCGATTTAAGGTTAATACACCCTATTCGATAATTTCTGTTTCATAGAGCGGATAGATAGGCCATGGATGCAGGCATAAACCACAAGCTCTTGCATTGGTTTCTGTAAAAATTGAAACAATTTGTGGCGTCAGAATTGGCAGTGATACCTTCGGGAAGTAATTTGCTCATACTTCTCGAAGGCATTGAATTCATGAGATTTTTTGTATTATCGCTTTTAGCTGGTAGCTTTGTGCTAACTTCCTGTGGTTCGAAAACAGGTGTAGATACTCACAGTAAAGAGTTTGCAAATGTGCGTCACTCTGCAAGATCCGCTTCGACCGACATTCAGGCAAACGCATTTGCGAATCCGACATCAGAAGTTTCTGGTGAGCAGGCGTTTGAAATTCGTTCTGAATTTGCCAACATGGCGTGCGAGAATTTGGCTTTGGAGGACAAGCGTTTGACTGACTTGGGGCAGAAAGAAAACCCAAGTTTTGAAGATATGATGACGCAGCTTGAACTTTTAGAAATTAGAGCAGCATTGTATGCGCGCTGTAACCAGCCATCATTAGGTCAATCACACGATCCGCAATTTACAGTTCCCATGCATGACACGATGGCAGCTGAGCAAAGCGCCCAAATCAGGCGCCAACACGGGCTAGAAACAGGACAACATGCAATTTTGAGCGTTGCTGACCCCATAAACATTGAGCGTGTCGCACCGTCGCCGGAATATGTGCAAATGCCGTCTTACACCGCTCCAAACGTGATGCAGACCCCTGTGGCTGAAGAACCAGTGTCTATCATGGCGGATTACCCAATTATAAAACCGAAGATTGATTTTGTGCCTGCTGCGAAACCAACCGAAAATTATAGAATTGTTGATCGCTCTGGTAATGTTGTCCACGTACGCTCGGTGGTTTACAAATAAGTTTGTGGTTTTGCGTCTGTCTATGCCGCAAAAACCATTGTTTCAACCAGATCTGTCGTTAAGACTTAAGTATGGTTGTGACAACTTTGGTGAGTAGAACCGATGACAGACAAGAAGTGCGAATTTGCAGGTAAAGGCGTTGTAATTATTGGTGGTGGGCAAGCTGGTCATCAGACCGCTGAGTCCCTACGTGCCGGTGGATACACAGACCCAATTCGAATTGTCGGAACAGAAACGCATCTGCCATATCAACAACCGCCCTTGTCGAAGGCGTTTCTGAAAAATGAAGTCGCGGCGGAGCGTTTACCGTTTAGAAACGCTGCCTATTTCGCAGAAAAAGAGATTTGCCTGAACCTTAGCGAAACCGTTGTTGAGATTAACGCGAAGCAAAAAACAATCCGCTCAGACAAATCAACATATGGTTTTGACAAGTTGGTCATCGCAACTGGCTCAACACCACGCAGGTTACCAGTTGAAGGCGCAGACCTGACGGGCATTGTAACGCTTAGAACCCTTGATGATGCTGAAGACCTAAAAGCACGTTTCGCGACATCAAAAAAAGTGGTGATCATTGGTGCGGGTTTTATCGGTCTAGAAGTCGCCTCAACCGCGTTACATTTAGGGTTGGACGTGACAGTTGTGGAAGCCATGGACCGTGTCATGGCACGCGTTGTGTCACCCACAATTTCCGAGTTCTTTCAAGATGCGCACAAAGCTAAAGGCTTGAATTTGAAGGTTAATACCTTCTTTGACCACTTTGTTGGACAAGATGGTCAGGTGTCGGGCGTTACATTAAAGGACGGTTCCACGCTGGAGTGCGACCTTGTTTTGCTTGGCATTGGCGCGACTGCAAACGATCAGCTGGCTAAGGATGCCGGACTAGCGACAGAAAACGGGATTGTTGTTGATGCTCAAATGCGCACGTCTAACCCTGATATATATGCGATAGGTGATTGCTCGTTTCACCCAAACCAATTTTGGGGTGGCATGTTCCGTTTAGAGTCTGTGCAAAACGCCATAGACCAAGGAAAAGTTGTCGCAACGCATGTGTTAGGCGAACAGGTGGAATATAAAGCGGTTCCATGGTTTTGGTCTGACCAGCAAGGCTACAAATTGCAAATGGTTGGTTTGCCAAAGCCGGATGCTGAGCAAACTGTATTCGGAAGCGTTGAAGATGGTGCTTTCACAGTTCTACATACTGACGGTGGATTTTTGACCGGCGTCGAAACTGTCAATCAACCGGCGGAGCAAATGGCCGCACGGCAATTACTTGTTATGACACCAGCTGTGTCTGTTCAGGAACTAACTGATGCAGGTGATCTTAAAACAGTTTTGAAAGCGCGACGCGCGGCTGCCAAGGGATAGATAAGATTTTATGTCCTAGGTCCCCGTGCTTGACACGGGGTCCAGAGTGGCGGCTACAAAAACCGTAGACCCCGCATCAAGTGCGGGGTGCGCATGGTTCGAAGGTTTAGTTTAATTTTCCCTTAATGATCTTGTTCACAACACCAGGGTTGGCCTGACCACCAGTTGCCTTCATGGTTTGACCAACGAAGAATCCAAGCAGTTTTTCGTTACCACCCTTGTATTGTTCAACTTGTTTCGGGTTGTTCGCAATAATTTCATCAACCACAGCTTCAATTGCGCCCGTGTCAGAGATTTGCTTCAAGCCTTTTTCATCAACGATGGTCGCAGCAGATTTACCGCTTTCCCACATGTCTTCGAAAACTTCTTTGGCCGTGCGCCCCGAAATGCTGCCATCAGCAATCAGATCAATCAAGCCGCCAAGGTTTTCAGGGCTAACAGGCGAGGTGCTGATGTCCAACCCAGCTTTGTTTAAAGCACCGAAGAAGTCACCCATGACCCAGTTTGCTGAAAGCTTGGAATCACGGCCTTTAGCCACGGTTTCAAAGAAGTCTGCCGTGCGACGTTCCGCCACAAGTACACCCGCGTCATAAGCCTTTAAGCTGTAGTCAGTTTCAAAGCGCTGTTTCTTCGCGTCTGGAAGCTCTGGAAGAGCATCCTTCAAGCCATCCACATAAGATTGCTCAAGTGTCAGCGGCAACAAGTCAGGGCATGGGAAATAGCGATAATCATGCGCGAACTCTTTAGAGCGCATTGCACGTGTTTCACCCTTGGCCACATCCCAAAGTCGTGTTTGTTGCACTACTTCTTCACCCGTTTCGTGGGCCTTAACCTGACGCTTTGCTTCGGCTTCAATAACCTGCATAACAAATCGGATTGAGTTCACGTTTTTGGTTTCTGTGCGTGTGCGAAGTTCTGTTTCACCAACACGACGAACAGAGACGTTAACGTCAGCTCGCATGGAACCTTCGTCCATGTTGCCGTCACAAGTACCAAGATATCGCAGGATTGTGCGAAGTTTGGTCAAGTAAGCGCCAGCTTCTTCTGGTGAGGAAATGTCAGGGAAAGACACAATCTCCATCAAAGCAACACCAACACGATTCAAATCGATGAAAGAACGTTTGGGGTCTTGATCGTGGATTGACTTACCCGCGTCTTGCTCAAGGTGTAAGCGCTCGATACGGATGTCTTTGGTTGTTCCTTTGTCAAGGTCAACCGACACAACGCCTTCGCCAACGATTGGGTGATACAGTTGAGAAATCTGGTAACCCTGTGGCAGGTCGGCGTAGAAATAGTTTTTTCTGTCAAACGCGCTGTACAGGTTAATCTTGGCGTTCAAACCCAAGCCTGTGCGAACAGCCTGAGCAACACACTCTTCGTTCAACACAGGTAACATGCCAGGCAAGCCGGCGTCGACCAATGAAACATTTGCGTTTGGTGCAGCGCCAAACTTTGTTGAAGCGCTTGAAAACAGCTTTGAGTTGGAAATGACCTGTGCGTGGACTTCAAGTCCGCAAACAATTTCCCAATCGCCGGTCGTGCCTTTGATAATCATGCTCATAATCTATCTCCTACGCCGACAATTGTGCGACTGCATCAAAGCCTGCAGCCGTTTCTAAGGTTGATGCCATGTTCAAAAGTTCACCTTCTTCAAATGGCTTACCAATAAGCTGAAGACCAAGT
>JBMYWL010000144.1:0-4945 GCA_049607365.1 Alphaproteobacteria bacterium
TGTTTTCTGACCGACAAGCAGGCGTAGTCCATCCATAAACTCAGCGTTGACGTTGCTGACTTCTGCAAATGAGCTCATTTGGCTCTCCATTTATAATATTGATTTATATATGTTTTTTGGGCCTACCCCTGAACATCGGGAACCCGTACAATGTGTGGACCCAGCTTAGGGCTACCCACGGTATTTAAGGTGGTTACTTCAAGAACTGGCAATCCGTACGAGTTTTGACCTTAGGGCCCGAACCTGATTGTGCTGCGGGTGGCTAAAGTTAATGAAGGCAGCAACGTGGTCTTTGTCCGCGCGCAAACGGTCCAGCTCCAACCGGGCATCTTTCGGTGACATGTCACCTTGCCCGTCGAACTGTCCGTGGCTTTCATGTTCGGACTGCGCTTTGCCGATTTGGGCAAGTGTGTCCCACACCTTCACAGGGTCAGCACTTCGCAACAGTCGGTCCGCAACATCTGGCGCCAAGCCAATCAATTTTGCCCCACGTTCAGCTGCGATTTCGTTTGTTTCCGTCTCGTCCCCCCACAGTTCAGACAAACGTTGACTGGTGTCGTCCGCCTGTTGGTCTGCCCGCTCGTCATCTAACTCGGCTTTCAGAAAATCCTTAAAGCCAGCTGATATTTTTACGGCTTGAGATGAGGACAAACCAGCTTCGTGCATTAAACCGCGCATGTGCCCGTCAAGTTCGACAGAGTACCACTCACTTTCTTTCACATCAGCAAAGTCCAGCACATAATCTTCTGCCTTTTCAGGTCGACCAAGCTGCTTGAAAAAGCGTTGCCAAACTTCTGGTTTGTCTTCGTTCTTCGGCACGATCAAGCCCTTCCGACCGATCAGGCTTTGCGCGCCTTCAAGCTCTGTCAGAAGTTGTTGAATACTTTTCCCCTTAAACAAGGGGTTGGCCAACAGTTCAGCGTCTTTGTCAGCGTCTAGAAGTGATTGCCAATCAGTGATTTTCTGATTCTCTGGTTCATCATTCTCTGGTTCATCATTCTCTGGTTCATCATTCTCTGGGGTTGCGTTCAAAAGCGCGTCCAACTCTGCACTTGATTCATGTTGGTTTGCGGTTGTTTGTTTTCTCATGTGGTCTTCCTATATATGTTCGTGTTGAAACGCAGTCGCGGTTAGGGTTAAGGGGTCAATTTCAGCCATTTCCAACATGTGGAGCAGCACGTCCCTTTGCCCTTCGTTAAAAGCGGTTACGTGTGGGGATTGCGGGTCAAAGCTTGCGTTACGAAGGTTGCAATATCGTGCCAGATCCTCAATGACGATTGCGCAAAACGGGGCAGATTGCAGTTGTCGATAAGCGTTGGCCACTGCAAGGGATTGATCTGTTGATTGGCTGTGACTGCCCCCCGACCAAGCGTTTCTCAGCCAAGCCAAGGCACCGTTCATGCCGAAACCTCACCCGCTTTATCTGGATTTGTTGTTTCTTCATAACCAACCTCCTTAAGCGGTAACCCCACGGCGATTGCCAGATCCCGCACCATTTTTGCGCTGTCTATCTGGTTGAGCGCCATAAGGTCGTCCCCCAGATAAGGCGCAAACCCTGCAAGCAGTTTTAACGCTACGCTGGCGTCCTCTGATTTTTGCGCTCGTGTCAGCGGGGTGTTAAAACTGACCTCAATCACTTGCTTCTTTCCACCCGCCATATTTTCAGGAACGTCTGGCAATTTGCCCGCTCTGTGCATCAAGCCATACAAGCGTTGTAAGAACGGCGTTAAAAACTCGGCCTGAATGGCAGCAAGGTGTGGGGCCAACACACGTGCTTTCTCTTCATAACGCCCCAAAAACTCTGTTGCTGTCATTTGGTTTTGCAATGTTGAAAACAACAAGGAATGGAAAAAAGCTTCCCGAATTTGTTCCCGTTTTTGGTCCTCTTGTGCTGACATGGCGCTGCTTTGTGTTGCGCCTTGCATAAGCGGCTCGTACATCCGCCTGCCCGATGCATCCAGTCCACCATAGATAATCGCACCCGGATGGGTTTTCAGACCACGAAGTCCATTCTCGTTCACAGCTAACAAAGGCGGATCGACCGCCTTTTGTGCTGCCACCAAGTTGGTTTTCACCACCGTGTTTAGAAACTTAATATCCGGCAGTGCCATCATGGCGGGTGAAAAGCCGTACACGTGCTGAGGTACAGATGACCAGCGAACAACCTGATACGGAAATTCGTGATACTGCCCTTTTGAAATAAGGGTTTGGCTGTCCATGTGAATATAAAGGGAGGCGAACTTACCATCGTTACCTGAGCCCGCGGGAATAACTGCGTGCATCAGGTCAAACCGTGCGTGCAGGTCCCCGTCGTCAACCGCTTTGTGGGCTGCCTTTGGTGCAGCTTCACCCCACTTTTCAATGCACTGACGCGCTGTAAACAAAAACCGGTAATAGGCACGATCAATCTGCCCATTCGCATTTTGGTCAAAGCAAGTTCGGTCAAGCGGTCTGGTGGTAAAAGAAAATTGCCCTGATAAGCCAATTTCCTCAGAAAAGAAAACAGCGGTGCCGAAGGTGACCAATTCCTTGATCAGGTTTTGTGCTTCGACATAAAACCGACTGCCTTGGCGGTTCAATTCGGCCCGCATAAGGCCGCCAACATTTTGAAACCAATTAACGGTTTCTACATCATTCTTCGCATTTTGATCTGGCGAAACAGGCTCAAACCACTCACGTGCCGGGTTAACCGCCAACCCACACAAGGCCATGCCAAGGTTTTCTGCCGCCAATGCAGCCGTTGAATCCAAACTGTCGCGCTTACCGTTTGACTGCTTGGACCCATTGTTAAAGCGGCCTGGTAACACCATTGACGACAGGTCCGACCAAGATGCTTCCAGCGCGCTACGTTGAGACTTCAAGCGATCGGCAGTGTCGCAAATGCCGATTATATCATATTCAAATTTCGGATCATATTTATGTTCAGGCATATTCATTTCTCGCGTTTTGGGTGTTCCCCAAAAGAAACGGGCGCAAAACAGCGTGTGTCTTGCGCCCGAAAGTTTCCACAAGCAGGAAAATGCTCATGGACGGGAGGAAACCGGAGGTCGTACCCTTAGAACAAACCAAAGAACCACTTTTTGCGTGATTTTGGCGCTAAAGGGCTACCGTTGATGTTTGCTGCGGCTTCAGCCAAAGCCTCTGCGATGCGTTTTTCCAGCTGCACACGTTTGGGAAGCGGCTTATAAGCCCTGTTCCAGGTTCGAACCAGATCCTCATATGTGCGCCCGTTTGTTGCACAATCAGCAGGAAGGCCAAGGTCTATGGCGGCTTGTAAATATTTCATCAGGCAATCTCCTGCACAGATAAGGTTGCGTAAATTTCAGGTCCTGCAAGCGTGGTCATGCTCACCAGGTCCATACCATGGCCAACAGATGCACCTTGTTTTGAATCCCAGCCTGAAAAGCTCCAGTTGTTGACATGTTGGAACACGTAAGTTCCTCCGCCTTGTGGAACGGTCAAAACGCCTTCAATGTTTGCATAGGTTGAGTTTCCGGCTTGCGGGCCACCGTTTGAGTTACAGGCAAAACATGAATCGCCGACAAACTGTTGAATGCCGCCAGAACTTGCGATGCGCGTCTGGTGATGCACGGCTGTAAAACCCTGCTGGTAATCATAATACCCAAAGGAGGCACTTCCCCTTATGTGGAAATTTCGCGCTGCCGCGCTTGGCGCAAAGGTCATCTCCCCCGTTGCAACATTCAGACTTAATCCTGGAATGCCGTTGTACTGCTCTGTGTTCAGGACACGGTCACGCCATCCACCACCGGGTATGTCACCACCGTTGATACCACGCGGTTCCTGTTGGTAAAACACTGCGACTGGACCCGAGTTTCCACCAGTACCAGCGGAGTTAGCGGGCACAACAAACGCCCCGCTCGCCTCGTCAAAGTCACGTCCCGTGTCTTGCCAACCACCGTTTATGTAAATGTGTTCTTCATACACACGGTTTGGTGCAGCACCCGTTTCAAGCCAGCCGATATCCCCAGCAACCGCGGAAGTTGGCAAACCATTACCAACTGTAATTTCTTCCACAGGTGGCGTAACTGGCGGCATGGGTGACGCGACTGTGGCGCTTGCTTCGTCATAATCCCGCCCCGTCAAATGCCACGTTGCGTTTAAGTACACATATTCGGCGTAGGTGCGGTTCGGTGTCGAGCCAGCTTCCAACCAAGCAATGTCCCCTTCCACTGCGGATGTGGGTAGAGATGTCGCAACACTTATTTCCTCGACCGCTGGGTTCGTTGGTGCGGTTGGAACAGGCTCAACAAAACCCATACTTGCTTCATCAAAGTCGCGCTCGGTTGGTTGCCACGCACCATTCAAGTAAATCTGCTCTTGATATACACGGTTTGGCGCGACGCCAGTTTCAAGCCAGTGCAAATCACCAGCATTTGGGTTGGCAGGCAATGTTCCATCAACGCTGATCTCTTCAATTGGCACTGGGGTAGATGTACCACCCGACGAACCGCCAGTTGAAAGTGCAGCCAACACTGCCGATGACTGGGGGCCAGACTGTAACACATCCGCAATATAAGCATCTGCGTCAGCTTCTTGCTCAGTACCGCCAGCGTTCTCTTTTGCAAGCGTGTCACCACCTGACCAAGTGTTGGAGTTTGGCAGTCGGTCAATGTCGAATTCACGAATGGTCACTGCCGCACCGCCGTTTGGTGGCGTAAAGACGTACGTTCCATCACCTTGGTCTGAAACTGTCATAGGTGTTGCTGGTGTGCCGCCAGAACCAGTGCCAGATCCAGAACCAGAACCAGATCCGTTAGCACCGGAGGGCGTAAAGGTCGCAGCGTTCGGGTCGATAAAGCCGAGCGGCACGTATTGGTAATTCGGTGCTTCTAACCAATAATGAAGCACATGCGGCGTAACGGAATTGTTAAGCCAAAAAGGTGTTGGAAGTGACGGTGCGTTCGGACCAGCAAAGGTTGCTGTC
>JBMYWL010000145.1:0-4832 GCA_049607365.1 Alphaproteobacteria bacterium
GACGATCATGACGCATGTTATGGTGGATAAGTTGGAGATGGATGGCGCGAAAGCGACTGGCGTCATTTTCAAACGTAAGGGCAAAACACAAACTGTCAAAGCCAAGCGAGAGGTTGTGTTGTGTGCGGGCTCTATTGGTTCCCCCACCATTTTGCAGCGCTCTGGCATTGGCCCTGCAGATGTGTTGAAAGACGCAGGCGTCGCCGTTGTGAAAGATTTGCCAGGCGTGGGCGCAAATTTACAAGACCATTTGGAGGTCTATTTTCAGTTCAGATGCACACAGCCCATAACCCTGAATTCAAAAATTGGCTTGTTGTCGAAGGCATGGATCGGCGCGCGCTGGTTCTTTACGAAAACGGGCTTGGGCGCTACAAACCATTTTGAAGCTTGTGCGTTTATTCGCTCAAAAGCGGGTGTGAAATATCCGGATATTCAGTACCACTTTTTGCCAGCGGCCATGCGCTACGACGGCAATGCGGCTTTTGATGGTCACGGATTTCAGGTACATGTCGGCCCGAATAAACCCCACAGTCGCGGGGCTGTTAAAATACGCTCGAGCGACCCCGAAGAGCATCCGGAAATTTTGTTCAACTACCTTGAAGATCAACGGGATGTCGATGACTGGCGACGTGTCGTGCGACTAACGCGGGAGATTATTGGTCAAGATGCCATGGATGAATTCCGTGGACCAGAAATCGAACCCGGTGAAAACATGCAAACTGACGAGGAAATTGACAAGTGGGTTCGCGGTGCCGTTGAAAGTGCTTATCACGCATCTTGCACCTGTAAAATGGGTGCTGAAGATGACCCTATGTCGGTTATTACACCTGACCTTAAGGTTAAAGGTATTGAAAATTTGCGGGTGGTTGACTCGTCTATATTCCCAACTGTACCAAACGGAAACCTGAACTCGCCAAGTATGATGGTGGGGGAGAAAGGTGCCGACATAATTCGTGGACGTACACCGCTTGCGGCTTCAAATGCACCGAGCTGGTTTGACCCGAATTGGGAAACACAGCAAAGGGAGACACCCCTTAGTTAAGGCGTAACTCCCGATTAGTGGCCCCGAAGCGTGTTCGGGGCTAATAGCTTGGATCTTATTCTTCGCTACTGCTGTTGTTTGACATCAACAATAGGGCAACACCTACGACAATCATCGCGATTTTGATGATCAAACCAGTTGTTGTTCCCCAAGTGTCAATCCAAGCAAGTAACTTGAACTGCATGTTGAAGAAATCCAAAACAAACGAGCCTGCGCCCATCAACACCAAAAAACCACCGATACTTTGCATTTTCATGCCCCCATTCGTTAAAAATAAAATTTTATATATATTGCGTTTAGTTTAGTTCAAGATCGAATGCAAGCTCCACGGTCGTTTCACGCGAAAAATCAGCTGGTATGTGATTGCTAGTTCTTGGTTGTCACCAATTTCTGGGTTAAGCGGATAGAACCTTTAAATTTTGTCCCATGCTGGAAGTCCCCTTATATGAGCACAAACCAAGCACAGTCGTCTAAATCTGAAATGACTTATGATGACCAACGCGCAAAGAAAAACGTCGGTGTTTTGATTTTTGCTCAAGGAACGATGGGCGCACAAATGCCGATGGTATTTGTCATGGGCGGTCTTTGCGGACAGATTTTAGCTGAAAACAAGTGCTGGGCGACTTTGCCTATCTCGGTCATTGTTTTTGGCTCCATGCTGTTTTCACCGCTAATCGCCAGTTTCATGCAGGCTTATGGTCGAGCCAAAGGCTTCGCACTTGGTGCGCTCGGTGGCGCGTTGGGTGCAGCAGTTTGTGCTTATGCTTTGTTTCTTGGTAGTTTTGAGGTGTTTTTGTTGGGCTCGTTCTTGACGGGCTCATATATGGCGGCACAATCGTTCTACCGCTTTGCGGCAGTTGACACGGCTAGCCCAGAATTCAGACCCAAGGCCATTTCATATACACTCGCAGGTGGCCTTGTGGCAGCTGTGCTTGGTCCACAACTTGTAAACTTGACCGAGTGGTCGTTCTCGGCAACTCAGTTTGCGGGCGCATACATCGCGATTGTTGTCTTGAACCTTGTCGGTGTGTGGATTTTCAAAATGCTGGATATTCCTCTACCCGCAAAAGCATCAGCTGATGAAGATAAGGGGCGTTCACGTTTGGCCATGCTGAAGACACCGCGCATTTTGGTGGCGATGATTTGCGCCATGGTTTCTTATTCCTTGATGAATTTGGTCATGACATCCACACCACTCGCCGTCGTTGGTGTTGGTTTCGAAACGAACCATGCCTCGCACGTGGTTATGGTGCATGTATTGGCCATGTTCATCCCCTCATTCTTTACAGGCCATTTGATTGCCAAGTTCGGTGCCGAACGCATCATCGCATTGGGTCTATTCATTCTGTTGGGTGCAGGACTTGTCGGACTTAGCGGCATAAACCTACACCATTTCTTCATCGCTCTGGCGTTGCTGGGCTTGGGTTGGAACTTTGGTTTCATTGGTGCGACGGCCATGTTGGCTTCCGCCCACACACCGCAAGAACGTGGTCGCTTACAGGGCATGAACGACTTCGCCGTGTTTGGCATGGTGACACTTGGCTCGCTAAGCTCTGGTTTGTTGATGAACTGTTCCGGTGGCACCGCAATACAAGGTTGGTCAGCTGTTAACTACGCGATGGTGCCGTTCTTGTTGCTGGCTAGTGGCGCGCTGATTTGGTTGGCGGTCGATGTTCGTCGGCAAAAGAAAGCGGCTTAAGGCCTATCGAAACGGAAACAGCCAAGTTTTGTAGTCGTCGATCATAATGTGCGCTTGTTGAATTTGCTCAGCACTCATTTTCTTCACGACTTCTTCTTGGCTAATGGCCGCGTCCGGGTCTCCACCGATTGCCGACAAGACGTACCACATGTAAGCGCGGACCAAGTCTGGTGCTGGCATGCCGCGACCCACTTCGTAATACCAGCCAACGCCAGATTGCGCGCCGGGGTGTCCTTTTAAGGCTGAGCGTAGATACCAATCGAAAGCGCGCTGATCATCCCGTTCCACACCAAGGCCCATGGCGTACATAATGCCAATTAATTCTTCAGCATCTGCGTTACCAGAGTTTGCAGCGGGTAGAAGCGCTTCCATTGCTTCCTTAAACTGGTTGCTTTCCATTAAATCCCGCGCGACTTCCATCTCGGCAGACGGGCCAGTTGAAACAATTGCTGAAATAAATAGGTAAATACAAACAAGAAGTGTTTTTGAAAAACCTGTTTTGGCGTATGAAAGGTGCATGAATCGCTCGATAAAGAATATTGTTATGGACACCTGCATACCCAAAGCGGGAAATATCCGCAAGCTATTGGCTTTTTTGATTGCTGGCTTTTTGGTTGGGCTGTTTGCCATTGGCCCAACGAACGCCGACCTTAAGCAATTGCCACCACCTTTGACAGAAGCTGACTTTCCAAAAGTTGACCAAGGACAGGTCGAGCTTGGTCGCCTGTTGTTCTATGACCCCATTTTATCTGGCAACAAGAACATTTCTTGCGCAACTTGCCACCATGAAACCTTAGCCAGTGGCGATGGCTTGTCGCTTGGTGTTGGTGAAGGCGGGGTGGGGCTTGGTACCAAGCGAACACCGGGGCAAGGCGGCGACCACATAGAAAAGCGCGTGCCGCGGAACGCACCAGGCTTGTTCAATGTTGGGGCTAGTCAAATTCACACCCTGTTTCACGATGGACGTGTGATGGAAAAAGATACCTACGGCAACCGTTTTCACACACCAGCTGAAGAGTTTTTGCCTGACGGGTTAGACAGCGTTCTGGCAGCCCAAGCCTTGTTTCCGGTGACGTCGAAAACTGAAATGGCGGGTAATCCAGGTGAAAACAATGTGGCTTTTGAAACCAACCGTCATCCTCGTTACGTTTGGCCGATATTGTCAGCCCGCGTTCGTGCCATCGAAGATTATAAGCCATTGTTTTATATCGCGTTTGCGGACGTTCGTGCAGGTGAACCGGTGACTTATGTTCACATTGCCAATGCACTTGCCGCATTCATGGATTTTGAGTGGCGCAGTTTTGACAGCCCTTTTGATGCCTATTTAAATGGAGATGAAAAGGCGCTTACCCAACAACAGCTCGCGGGGATGGAGTTGTTTTATGGCAAGGCTGCATGTGCCCAGTGTCATGAGGGCGCCCTACTGACGGATCAAAAGTTTCATGCTTTGGCCCTGCCGCAGTTTGGCCCGGGGCGAACCCGTCGTTTTGACCCGTACGTTCGGGACGTTGGTCGCATGGGTGTGACAGACCGTCTTGAAGATGCGTATAGATTTAGAACACCAAGCCTGCGCAATGTTGAACTTACAGCGCCCTATGGTCACAACGGCGCATATGCAGACTTGCGTGGTATCGTGATGCATCACCTGAACCCAATGCAATCGCTAGAGCAATGGGACCGTGGGCAACTTCTAATGCCGGAAATTCAAGCGTTTGCGCGAAAGGATTTTATTGTGTTTGAAGACACGCGGGAGCTTGAACGACACAAGTCGCACGTCGACATAAAACCTGTTGATTTGAATGACACGGAAATTGATCAAGTCTTGTCGTTCCTGAAAGCCTTGACGGGTACGGACGGGCGGTTGGGTGCCCCTGACAGCGTACCGAGTGGTTTGCCGCTGGATTAAGATTCAGGGTTCAGCATTAGCTTGTCTGGACTTCTAGATAAATTGGATTTACGCTCCCGTTTCTAAAACAAACTGACAGGTACAGTAAGCGCATGACGTCGTTTAAAACAAAAATAAACTCCACGTCCCAGAAGTTTCAGGATAATCGACAAGAAATGCTGGCGTTGGTGGACCAACTCCGTGTG
>JBMYWL010000146.1:0-4815 GCA_049607365.1 Alphaproteobacteria bacterium
CCGAACACGAACGGCTGCTTGGGTGCGTGAAGGTGCGGTGTCTGTAGACGGTGTTGTGGCGGATGACCCAGCAAAAAAATACGCTGCAAACGCGCAAGTAAAAATACGGCACACAGAAACCCAATGGGTCAGCCGTGGCGCACACAAATTGCTGGGCGCGCTGGAATTATTCCCGATTGAAGTTGCTGGTAAAACCTGTTTGGATTTGGGGTCAAGTACGGGCGGGTTTACCGAAGTTTTATTGAGAAACGGAGCTGCAAAAGTTTATGCGGTTGATGTGGGCCATGACCAACTGGCACCTTCGCTTAAGGCAAACCCTGCCGTTGTGTCGATGGAGGGTACAAACGCCCGCCACCTAACCAAACAGCTTGTTCCCGACGGCATAGACTTGTTGGTGTCGGACGTTAGCTTCATTTCGCTTCGCTTGGCACTGCCTGCTGGCATAGACCTGTTGGCACCAGATGGTCAGCTGGTGGTGCTGATAAAACCGCAGTTTGAGGTCGGTAAAGGCAACCTTGGCAAGAATGGCGTGGTTAAAGACCCGTTGTTACATGAGCAGGTGTGTGAAGATATACGCAGCTTTATGGTCGAGACAGGTTTAGAAGTAGGTGGCATAAGCACCAGCCCCATATTGGGGCCAAAAGGTAACAAGGAATTTTTGATCCATGCGAAGAAGAAGGCGTAAGGGCGGCGGCCGCCAATATGAGGTCAACATTCAGTCTGTTGGCGCACGTGGTGACGGCAACGCACAGACCCCTGACGGCAAGCCTTTGTTCGTGCCTTTGGCACTAGCTGGTGAAAAAGTTCGCATACGTGAACTTTCCACAACAGGTTCTGGTGTGGTTGGTGAAATTTTGGAACTTATCGAAACCTCAGCCGAGCGTGTGGAGCCACCATGTCCGCATTACGGTGCGTGCGGTGGTTGCCAACTTCAGCACTGGCAAACAAAACCTTACCTGAATTGGAAACAGCAGAAGGTTGAAGACGCTGTTCGTCGTGCTGGTTTTGACACGGCGTTGGTGGGTGATATCCAACTGGCTTATACGGCAGATGAAGCGCCCAAAAACCGTCGTCGCGCGCGCTTGGCCTTTACCCGAAACGCCAAAAGTCTGGCGATTGGTTTCCGCGGACGCGCAAGCACAGAGTTGGAGCCGATCGACGGTTGTCTGATTCTGGCGCCTGAAATTTTGGAAATCGTTGAGGGACTAAGCCCGTGGTTGATGGATTCATTTGCTGATGGAGAACAGGGGCAGTTGAACGTCAACTTGCTCGATCAACAGGGCGTTGACCAAGCACGTGCTGACGTAACCGTCATTGCCTCCCGCGAGCCCGGGTCAGAAGCGCTGATTGCGGCATCTGACATTCACAAGGTACGTGAAAACTTGTCGGCCAATTTGGTACGTGTTTCCTGGGAATATGGTCGGGATTATTCAACACCAATTCTGGAGCTTGAAGCACCTTTCCACACCATTGCCGACATTGACATTCCAGTTCCTTATGATGTGTTCTTGCAACCAAGTACAGAGGGCGAGGCCAAACTGGTTGAACTTGTGTTAGCAACTGTTCCTGAAGCTGAAGAAGCTGGAACACCTTTGAAAATTGCTGATCTATTTTCGGGCATTGGAACTTTTGCCCTGCCAATCGCCTTGACCAAAGGTGCGGATGTCAAAGCTTATGAAGGCTTTAAATTTGCGGTTCAGGCTTTGAAAACAGCGGTGGCAAGATCATCCAAAACAGCGGAATTAAAGAACTTCACCACCGAACAGCGCAACCTTGAAAGCTGGCCGGTTAAGGTCGACGGTCTTGACCAGTTTGACATGTTGATATTGGACCCACCACGTACGGGCGCGAAGACACAGGTTCAGGAAATTGCCAAGTCATCGGTAAATCTGGTGACTTATGTTTCTTGTAACCCATCAACCTTTTCGCGTGACGCCAAGGCCTTGGGTGAAGCGGGCTTCAGCTTGGAAAAAGTAACACCTGTTGACCAGTTTCCTTGGACAGGACACGTGGAGCTTGTTGCCCAGTTTCAACGTTAATAAGGGTGTTAAAACGCATCAACTAAGGTTTCTGTGACGCGTTTCAGTGGGGCTTTCGCCAAAGAATTTTTGATACGCTCGTGAAAAATTACTCACGTGTCCGTAACCAAATTCATGTGCTATTTCTTTGACTAAGGTGTTCGAAGTCAGCAACAGGTTTTGTGCTGCGTTCAGCCTTAAATTTTGCACATATTCCGGGACAGAATTGCCGGTGTGGGCCCGAAATGTTTTTTCAAATCGGGTTGGTGTCATACCAGCGCCAGATGACAAACCAGCTAAGTCAATGGTGTGTTTCGGGTTGAAGTCAAATTTCTCTTTTACGGCTTGTATAGCATCTATTTCCCAACTTTCCAGCTCACTTGCCAGTGTGGGTGGGGTGAGTTCGAATGCACGTAGAACCGTCGAAAAAAACAATAAAGACTGACCATAAAGAGCCATTTCGTCAGTCGCGGTTTCTGTTTTGAAGCGGCTTAGGGTTGCGGCAAGTCCCCGTAACTCCGTAGACGCAGTTGTTCGTTGTATGGTGTTAACTGTTTGGTCAGAACGGCTAAAGGGTGCTGGCACGCCACCGGTTCTTCCCTGAAAATCAGCATTATAATTTGCGACCAACTTGGAAACGCCAATGTGGCGAAGTATTTGCGGTTGTAAAAAACGAATTTTGGTCGGCGATTGGTCCGCCCGAAGCAAGATTGCATGGTCAGGCGTGCAATGCTGAGTGTCCCCGTTAGACAATTCCATTTCACCATTACCCATCAAGAAAAACTGGGTGCCAATGAACTGGTTTTTATCGTCTCCATGAATGACCAACTCAATGGGCTCTGTAATTTCAATGTGGGACCTGTAAAGGCTAAGTCCGTTGGGCAACAGGTCAACCTTCATACGACCATAGCCAACGTTCAAGGCAAATTCCGTTTGCCCAACCATCTCCCAAACAACCTGTTGCATTTGCGGCACCTTTGTCGTGTTTGTGCCGCCCCCGATCTTAGTTCATCGAATTCTAGCCGTTTTGATGATAACTTCAGGTAAAAATGATAACTAATACAGTTTGTATTGCAATTACAAATTTGGGATAATACGGGGCTTGTCCAAATACTTTGACCATCAAAACTCGTGAAGATATTAGCTTCCACAGGCTGGTCATTGAGATAATAAATTTTTTAAGGGCTGGGGGAGGCCTGCTAGATGTTTCGTTTATTTGCGATTGTGGTCGTTATTTTGAATCTTGGTTGGACGCAACAGGTTGTCGCAGCAGGAACTTCATATGCCAATTGCCCTGATGTTGTAGGAGGTAGGACCATCACCTATCCTTTTTTGGGTCCGCGGCTACTTTCGTCTACTTTAGCCAATGATTGTCATTGGGGCCAATCTACTGCTGCTCGCACTGCGTGGCCAAGTAGTGTTCTGAGCAACGAAAGAGCTTTTTACCTTGCGGGCAATATGACACTTAGTTGCCATGGTTGTAGTTCCCCAAGTATGGAAGGTGACATCAGGATTTTTTTTCATCCTTCGCTTCAAAACGTTAGGTTAAACGGTGTTGCGCCTTCCGGAACACTAATAAACAGAACCACTCCGCAAGCCTATGTTGTTACATTTACAGAAATTGTTGGTGGTGTTCCCTATCACTTTAAAGGAACCATAGGCCCTTTCAATAATGGTACTTTTCGTCTTCGTTCAAGGGACGAGACGACGACTACACCGGGGGTCACGGTAACTGAGACAGGTGGCGCAACGCAGGTTTCAGAATCAGGAAACACGGACACTTTTTCAGTTGTATTAGACAGCGAACCAACGGGTGATGTGGTGATTGATGTCACATCTTCTGACGTTGGCGAAGGCACGGTTAGTTTGAATCAACTAACCTTTACAACAGCCAATTGGAATGTACCACAAACTGTAACCGTGACCGGAAGTGATGATGGTGTGATCGATGGAGATCAGACTTTCAATATCGCGCTGAATATTAACACGGGTTTGACGGCTGACACTTATTATCATGCAAGTGACCCCGCGGACGTCACGGCGACGACAACAGACATAAATGCCATCATCTCCCGAACTCAATCCGTCGTTGCTGAACACCTTGCTGCCAAGGGTCAGTTGATCTTGTCACAAAATCCACGGCTGACAAACCGCTTACAACAGCGTCAGCCTACCAACGCCAACCAGTCCAACCTGACCAGCCACATTGAGCTTGATGCGGTTGAAAAACCCGCCGATTTCCAAGCGAATTTCTCCATGGATGGGGACACCACAAGGTCTTTGGTGACGCTGGATACATCGGCCAACCGTCTTATGTCTTACGCTGGTGCGGGTTCTGGCCACGGGCTTTCCACGTCCCCGACAGATGTCTGGGTTAAAGTTCGTTGGGCCAAGGACAAAACCAACAGCCGATCAACAGACTCCCTGTTGGCCTACGTCGGGGTTGACCACCAAATCTCTGCCAACACGCTTGTGGGTTTCATCGGGCAAATCGACACCTTTGATACAAAAGACCAAACCCAATCATTCAATGCTTCCTCCAAAGGCTGGATGCTGGGTCCTTACATTGCCTCTGAAGTTAGCGAGAATTTGTATCTGGATGCCCGCGTTTCTTGGGGTAAGGCAAGCAATAAGGTATCGCCTTTTAACACTTACACCGATGAGTTTGATTCGACACGTTTGATGGCCAGTGCCTCCCTAACTGGTTCAATGCAGGGCAAAGGCCACTTCGACGGTTATCAAATTGAACCCGAGCTTGAGGTTTCGCATTTCCAAGAAACGCAGGAAGCCTATGTTG
>JBMYWL010000147.1:0-4807 GCA_049607365.1 Alphaproteobacteria bacterium
ACATCAATAAGCGTTGAAAACAACAGATTGGCATCATCACGCAGCTTTGTCATGGCCTCGACTAGGCTAGCCGATGTCAGAACGATTTCCAACTCACCAGCGTTTAACTTACCACTTACCACTGCGCCACCAAGTGACAGAGTGACTTGCTCGAGGAATTCTTTACGGTCAGCTAGAATTTCAGCGTTTAACATAAGATTTATAACCCCTAACCGCGCGAAATGTGTGCTTGGCGTTTAATTTTCTTCTGTAACTGAAGAATACCATAAACCAGCGCCTCAGCCGTTGGCGGGCAGCCTGGTACGTATATATCTACAGGAACAATACGGTCGCAGCCACGAACCACAGAATATGAATAGTGGTAATATCCACCACCGTTTGCGCAGGACCCCATAGAGATAACCCAGCGCGGTTCCGGCATTTGGTCGTAAACCTTACGCAACGCAGGTGCCATTTTGTTGGTCAACGTGCCAGCAACGATCATGACATCTGATTGACGCGGGCTTGGGCGGAACAAACAACCGAAGCGGTCCAGATCATAACGCGCAGTTCCGGCGTGGATCATTTCAACGCCGCAGCACGCCAAACCAAATGACATGGGCCAAAGCGAACCAGATTGCGCCCAAGCAGCCAGTTTATCAACGGATGACAGAACGTAGCCACGTTCGCGAACTTCTTCGTTCACACGGTCAAACAACTCATCTTGTCCATGACCCTTATTGGTTGAAGGGTGTTCCGTGGGTGCTAGTGCGTTTGGCGTTGGTTGGTTGCTCATTTGCGTCTACTTTTTTGTTTGGCTTTATTGTTCAAGCGTCTTTCATATAAGGGCAGGTTCAGAAACCTACTCCCATTCAAGCGCGCCCTTCTTCCACTCATAGACAAAGCCTATGGTTAACAAGCCAAGGAACAGTACCATTGACCAGAAACCGAACATGCCAATTTTTCCCAGCGATATGGCCCAAGGGAAAAGGAACGCGACTTCCAAATCAAAAATTATGAATAAGATTGCGACCAGATAGAAACGCACATCAAAGCGGGAGCGCGCGTCATCAAAAGCTTCAAAGCCACACTCATATGACGATAGCTTTTCAGAGTCAGGCTTGCTGGGTGCCATAACAAATGCCGCGCCGAGCATGACAAAAGAGAACACAATGGCAATGCCAAGAAAAATCAAAATTGGAAGATACTCTAAAAGGAGTTCGTTCATCTGCTCTTGTTTCCTTATGACTTTTAGAACGCACGATCTTGAAAACCTCGTTGCAAGGCCCAAAAGCGGCATTTTTCTATCTGCGACTGTTTAATAAACCCATGTCTTGGAAAGAGAAACGATTTTTTGGCACATTTCAAATCTCGCATAGCAAGGTCACACATATGCTACAGGTCGACAACCCAAACCCAAACGCAAAAAAAGGGCGGAGCCGAAGCCCCGCCCATCCATGTAGTTACTGTGGTTTGACCCAAATGCGATGGATCGTATCAAACGAACTGTTGATCGGATAGTCGTCCATTTCCCACCGGCTTGAGGACACAATCCACGTTCTCGTGTCGGATTGATAAAAAGGTGCAAACGTCATTGACGTATCACCAGCTCCAGCATTTCCGGCGTTTTGGGATCCTGGCAATAAGGCAGTGTGTCCTGCAAGCGGTGTGAAATTGCTTGCCAGCCCAGAGAAACTACCTGAATTGGTTTGGAACCTACCAATTTCTGGACTTTCAAAGTGCATGACACGGGCATGAGCCGAGCTTTCGCCATACCAACGCAGTTTCAAATCAGGGTCTGGAATACTTGCAGCAAAAGCTTGTGAACCATGACCCCAAACGGCTGAAATGGTGCTATTGTCAGTTCCCAGCAGATCACCGCTGAAAATAGGCAAGTCAGTTCCAGACGCCTTCACATCCAACGCTGGAGATGTTCCGCCCTTGTGGTGATATTGAAGCCACAACATCCAACCATCTTCAATTGAAGCAGTGAATTCACCGCCGCCAAAGTCAAAGATATAGTCTCCGGTTAAGCCATCTGCTTCAGCAATTGTCGTGAACGGACTTCCAGCGACACCAAAGGTCGGCGCTGTAGAACCGACAGGTACATAAGCACCTGCACCGCCGTTTTCACACGTGTCCCACATCTTCAATTCGTTGGGGCATACGCTGTCATCAATGTACATATTGAATGGAGGTCCCGCAAGCGTGATGCTGAGTGCCGTCATCTGGCTCAGGGACGGTGTTCCAGAAAATCCTAACGGGTTCGTTAAAAGGACGTTGCCGACATATGCAGCGGCATCAACTTTCTCATCCGCACCGCCAACAGCAGCAATCGCCATTTGATCGCCCGCTGAATAAGCGTTTGCTGCCCTAAGCGGGTCATCATCGATACTATCTGGCGAACCAATAGCGCTTAGGGGAACCATGGCTGAATAATCGACACCGTCTTCTGTGACTTTAACCTGAAGGTCGGTCCCCACAACTGCCAAGGAAATACCGGAGATATCTGTATCCGCTGCGCCACTGGCAAGCGCTGTTGCCGGAATCGAGCCCGCAGGAAAAGCTGACGCAATCGTTGCAAGCGGTACAAGACCAACTTGGTCAACACCATCTTCCGTCACCTTGACTTCCAGATCCGTTCCTTGGATCGACAAAGCAGCAGCAGAAATGTCCGTATCTGCGTCTTGAATTGCGGCCAATGGAATGATCGCTGTGTAGTCTAAACCATCCTCGGTAACTTTCACCTGAAGGTCAGTACCAACAACCATCAAACTAATGCCTGATACGTCTGTGTCAGCAGCACCACTTGCAAGAGCTGATACAGGAATCGAACCAGCTGGAAAGGCTGATGCAATCGTTGCGAGAGGCACAAGACCAATTTGGTCAACACCACCTTCGGTTACTTTCACTTCCAGGTTGGTGCCTTGAATTGACAAGGCCGCGGCTGATATATCTGTATCAACAGCTTGAATTGCAGCCAAAGGAAGTGCCGCTGTGTAATCAACACCATCTTCCGTAACTTGCACCTGAAGGTCAGTACCAACAACCGACAAGCTAATGCCAGATACATCTGTGTCTGCTGCACCACTGGCCAAAGACGAAGCTGGAATCGAGCCCGCTGGAAAAGCTGAAGCGATTGTTGCAAGCGGTACAAGACCAACTTGATCCACACCATCTTCCGTCACCTTAACTTCCAGATCCGTTCCTTGAATTGACAAAGCAGCCGCTGAAATATCCGTATCAGCGTCCTGAATTGCAGCCAACGGAATGGTGGAGATATAGTCATTACCAGCCTCAGTGACTTTAACTTGCAAGTCCGTCCCTAAGACCGTCAGTGTAATTGCTGAAACGTCAGTATCCGCGCTGCCAGTACCACCAGCAATAGCGGACGATGGAATCGAGCCTGCAGGAAATGCGGATGCAACAGTCGCTAAAGGCACCAATCCAATTTGATCAACACCACCCTCAGTCACCTTTACTTCAAGATCCGAACCTTGTATCGATAGAGCTGCTGCGGAGACATTGGTGTCGACAATAGCCGCTAGATTAAGCGCGATTTCGGCCAAGGCGTCCTCGACATTTGTAGCTGTGAAGTTGCCAGCTGCGTCTTGCACCGACGCTGACCCCGCATTGGTGTCAATCACCAAGCTTGTGCCATCCAACGCTGTATGAGTGTAGGTGCCGTCCGTGTTGTCAACAACAGCATCTGAACCCAAGGCCGCAGACAAAGTCGCAATTGCCGCTGCGTTTGAAGAAACTGCCGTCACCAAGTCTTGCTGTTGTTGGCTGGAAAGCTGGTTGAAATCTAAAGCCGCCATCAAATTTGCAACGCCAGTTGCCGACAAGTTGGCAAAACCATTGTTCAAGTCAATATCAATAGTCGTTGAACCGTCTGGCATTTGAAAGGTCCAAGTCGCATCGGCATTGTCTGTCATGGAAATTAGGTCAGCAGATGTAAAGGTGGTCGGCGCTCCCCCCATCGAGTCCTGGTAAGTATAACTTCCGTCGCCATTATTGATGAAATCATCAGGGTTTGCCGCAGCACCCAAATTGCCGACAACGGAACCAGAAAAATATGTATTTGTAGCCATTAAAAAAGCATTCTCCATAAAAAAAGCCCCGCAAAAGTTTCGTAAAACTTCAACGAGGCTCGAATCGATCTGATATATTTAGAGTGCGTTACAGGTTCGCCAAAACCCTTTAGTCAAAACCACACCACCAAACGAATGACCGCCGCCCAACAAAATAAGTGGCGCGCGCGTCTTTGCGTTGTTTTAAAAACAAAAATTTATGGAAGATGTGAATTCGCGAACTTGCGTTGCATTCTATACTTTTAGTAGCAAACAGAGTCACCTAAGTCAACGTAAAGATTCCGCACGCAAAATAAAGGCAAACGAAAATGCGTTAACAAACTCACAAATTTTTAAGGAGAAAGTGGCGGGAGTGACGGGACTCGAACCCGCGACCTCTGGCGTGACAGGCCAGCGCTCTAACCAACTGAGCTACACCCCCACAGGTATTGAATTTAATGGTGGGCGGTAAAGGACTCGAACCTATGACCCTCTCGGTGTAAACGAGATGCTCTACCAACTGAGCTAACCGCCCTATTAAAAACCGAGATATACAATAAAAACTTTATAAAGTAAAAAAGTATTTAATTTGTAGTATAAATTATATAAATAGCAGTATTATTAACTAATTATGATTTTAAATTGTAATTCATGCGGAAAAAAATTTGTCGTTCCAGATAATGCGATAACAGCTTCTGGACGCTTAGTTCAATGTGGTTCTTGCGGGAATAAATGGCAACAGTTTCCTATAAACA
>JBMYWL010000148.1:0-4765 GCA_049607365.1 Alphaproteobacteria bacterium
CAGTGGCACGGCAGTTGCGATTGGCGGTGTGTAGTTAGGATCGCGCATTTGCGCTGGCGTCATAGCCATGTAAATTCTCCCTCAGAATTCTTTTAATTTTTTGTGGTGGAAACCGATTGTCATGCAAACAAAGCGTTAAGGCGCAAAAGCGCAATTTTCTCAACTTGTTTACACGCTGTTTCGAATTCAACTTCTTTAGAGTTGTTCACTCTTGTCTGAAAGGCAACTTTTATGTCGTCTTTTGATAATCCCATCACTGCAATGATGAATGGGTGGCCAAATTTGGCCTGATATTGCTCGTTTAGGTTTGTCATTAGCGCCAATTCGTCTGCTGTAAGTGAATCTAAACCAGCCGACGCCTGTTCTTTTGTCGATTCGGCAGTTAGCTCTCCGTTTAAAGCCAGCTTGCCCGCCAAGTCTGGGTGCGCGCACAAAACGTTCAGCCTTTCTTCATGAGAAGCTGCTTGAAACTGTTGGCAAAGTGGGTCGTGCACGTCAGCTGCGTTTTCAACCTTTGACCCCAGTTCAGGGTTCGCATCGCAAGCGCGCTCGGCAATCCACGGTGAATGCTCAAACACACCACCAAAACGTTTCACAAATTCTGTTTTGTTCATTTGGTTCTCTTCTTTCATTCGATCCCCGATTAATACGGCATTGCGGAGAGGTAGCTAGAAATACCTGTTCCGTATTTATTACGGAACCTAGATGAGTGAGGCTCCGGAACCAGTCCGGAGCTGGTAATGTTAGGGCTGATGATTTTCATGCCAATGTCGGGCGATGTCCACACGCTTAGCAACCCAAACGTCATCATGAGACTGCACATAGGCCATGAAGCGTTCCAAGGCTGCGGCCCGGCCTGGTCTGCCAACCAAGCGGCAATGTAAGCCGATGCTCATCATTTTAGCTTGGCCTTCTTCGCCTTCAGCGTACAGCACGTCAAACGTGTCTTTCAAGTAAGCGTAAAACTGATCACCCGAGTTAAAGCCCTGTGGTGTTGCAAAGCGCATATCGTTACAATCAAGTGTGTAGGGTATGACCAGCTGTGTTTTGTCGTTGTGCTGCATCCAATAAGGCAGGTCGTCTGCGTATGCGTCGGATGTGTACAGCAAACTGCCGTTCTCGGCAGCCAAATTTAGGGTGTTGATTGATGATCGACCTGTGTACCAGCCTAAAGGCTTGCTACCCGTTACGCGTTCATGAATGGCAATGGCTTCATTCATGTGCGCGCGCTCGTCCTCTATGTTGAAATCTTTGTACTCAATCCACTTTAGCCCATGGGACGCAATCTCCCAATCAGCTTCCAGCATAGCCTTAACTTGCTCGGGTGAGCGCTCTAAAGCTGTGGCGACGCCATAAACCGTAGCTGGAAAGTCGTATTTTTTGAACAGCCGCCACAGTCGCCAGAACCCGGCACGTGCGCCGTATTCATAAATAGATTCCATGTTGGCGTGGCGCTGGCCCGGCCATTGTGCCGCACCGACAATCTCTGACAAGAACGCTTCAGACGCTGCATCCCCATGAAGAATGTTGTTTTCACCACCTTCTTCATAATTCACCACAAACTGCACGGCGATTTTTGCCTGCTGCGGCCATTTTGGGTCGGGGGCGTTTCGGCCATAGCCCAACATGTCGCGTGGGTAAGGTGTTGTGTTGTCATTCATTGAAAAATTCCGTTTGGTTCTAGGCTGTCATGTCGAGTGGTTTTCAGGACTATAGGACTGAAAATTGTATCGAGACACGGTAAATTTTGCATCTCGATACAATTTTTCGTCGACATGTTTCTTCAAAACACGTTACGACTCAAAATCACTCGATGTGACATAAAGTGGAAAACCATGAAAGAATTAAAAGTTCAGCCCCTGACAAAAGAAGCTTTTGCGCCTTTTGGGCAGGTCATTGAAACAGAGGGTGCAAAGTCATTTCTGATTAACAATGACAATTGCAGGCGTCATCATGATCTGGCGACGGTGGAAACCGCTGGGCCGAATGGTCACACCTTAATCAACATTTTTCGTGGACAGCCCTACACCTTACCATTGGACATTAAGCTAGTTGAAAAGCACCCCTTTGGCAGTCAAGCGTTCATGCCCTTGACAGAAAATCTGTGGTTGGTGGTGGTCGCGAAGGAAACGGAAACTGGGCCAGACGATCTGTATGCGTTTTTACCAAAACCGGGGCAGGGTGTTTCTTACAACCGCAACACTTGGCACGCCGTTTTAACCCCTTTGGATGTCGAGGCTGATTTTTTGGTTGTCGACCGTGGTGGAGACGGCGATAATCTGGTGGAACACACGTTTGAAGAACCTTTTAGAGTAACAGCGGAAGCAATTGAAAAATGCAAGAACTAGCCAAAACCATGCTTGATGTTATCGAGCACAAAATAATTCCGCTGACACGTGACGGGGTGACCAAAGGTAACAAGATTTTCGGGGCTGCAATTTTGCGCAAAGATGATCAGTCGATTGTCATCGCAGAAACCAACAACGAGCTTGAAAACCCGCTTTGGCACGGCGAAATGCACGCGCTAAAACGCTTTTATGAACTTCCGGCGGATCAACGGCCTAAGCCTGAAGACTGCTTGTTTGTGACAACCCACGAACCTTGTTCCTTGTGCTTGTCAGCGATTACGTGGACCGGTTTTGACAATTTTTATTATTTCTTCAGTCACGAAGATTCGCGGGACGCCTTTGCCATTCCCCACGATCTGAAGATTTTGAAAGAGGTCTTTACGCTCGATCCGGGTGCTTACAACCGGACCAACGGTTTTTGGAAGTCTTACTCGCTTCGTGAATTGGCGACCGACGCAGATAGTGTTGCGCAAATTACCCGCATCCGCGGTATATACGACGAACTTTCAGAGACTTATCAATCATCCAAAGATGAGAACGACATTCCATTGAATTAGAGGCTTGCTCCTCAGTAACCATCCCTTGATTTAATCAAGGGTCCAGATTTTAAAGCTCTGATCGCTGTGTTTTTGCGATATGGACCCCGCATCAAGTGCGGGGATCGACTGTTGTGTTTCTTGTGATCTGGACGCTGGATCAAGTCCAGCGAAGGGGCGGGAATCATCCCGTGATTTAATCTAAGTTCTATCTTTCATATCTCAGGATCCCCGCACTTGATGCGGGGTCCAAAAAACATTACAAATTCAGTAGCTCGGATAAGTCTCGCCAATCTGGATTGAGTGCATTGATCAAGTCAGTTTTCCAACGACGTTTCCATTTTTTCATACGCCATTCTTGTTCTTGAGCATGTTTTAATTCAGCATATTTTTCATACCACACGAGATGTATTAGTTCATACTTGGCTGTAAAATGCTTGCCTGTTAACGCTTTATGTTGTGAAATGCGAGATACAAGATTTGTTGTTGAACCCAAGTACAATGTACCGTTTGGTTTGTTGCTCATTATGTAGACATAGGGCATTTGTGTTTCCTTAGACCCCGCATCGAGTGCAGGGATCGTCTGCGAAGGGGTGCGTTCACATCAATACCAAGGACGGTGTTTCATGCGCTCAGCATAGGTTTTCATGACGATGGGGGATTGGTTGAACAGGTCGTTGGGTTGGCTGATCCATAGGGATACAGGCGCCTCGGCCTTAAGCTGTTTGTTGTCCAAGGCGATCAATTCCGCTTTACAGCCATAAATAGCCTTCAGTTTTTCGGTAAGACGTGTTGAGGTAAAAAGCATGTCGACGCTTTGACAATCCCGCGCGGTTGCCGCTTCTGAATTTGTAACGGCTACGCGAATGTTGGCGCCGCTTTTTGCAGACAAAGTCCAGATGCATCCTTCAAAGTCACAGTTTGTTGTGTGGTTCTGTTCATGCTGATTAAACAAAGCACCTTTCGTTGGCACAAATGCCTGCGTCCATCGGTCAATGGTGAAGGCTTGGCGCCCCCGTGTTGTGACGGGTCTTATGCCAGTTGGTCCGGTCATGCCCGCGACCAAGGGCTGGGGTGAAATCAACAGGTGAGGTGCCTGACTTTGATACCCAATTCCGGCAACCACGAACCAGATTAGGGGGGCAGCAAGGCGTAATCTGGAACGGTGAAAACACAAGATGCACAGGGCGAAAACATAGGCCGCTAAGACAGTCGGTGGCATTGGCGGCACCCAAAGGTTCATCGTATCCCAACCAGCTGTCGTATCAGCGAGCCTTACCAAAATCTCTATTCCCCAACCCATAAGCTGTAGGCTTGGCTCATCTAGCCCGAAGGGCATCAAGAACAAGCTGATTACGGCCATTGGCATAACCCAGAACGCTGCGAGCGGTACGGCGGCCAAGTTTGCGAAAATGCCAACCAGCGAGTGGTCTTGGAAAAAATACATAGAAATTGGCATGGAAACAAAGGTCGCGATGAGCGATGTCACCAAGACGCCAAAGAAATAAGTCCGCAATGGTGCAGTGCCACGGGAAATCCAACTGCGCTTTGCGTATTTTGGGCGGTTTTTAAAATTTCGCGCTTGGCTGGCACGGGCAGCCGCCACCAACGCCAACACGACGCAAAATGACAACAGAAAGCTGGGCCCGAACAGGCTTTCAGGCCACATGAGCAATATGATGCAAGCTGCAAGGGCTATGGCGTTGAGCGAGAAGGGTTGACGGCGCAGGAATATAGCGACTGCGAACAGCCCGGTCATGGTAAGTGCGCGGATGGTGGGTAAGGGGGAGCCAGCCAGAAGCATGTAGGCCAAAGCAACGGCCAAAGCGACGCCGAGTGCCAAATCCCGCGCGTGACCAAGGGCCGCAAACCGTGGTGCGA
>JBMYWL010000149.1:0-4732 GCA_049607365.1 Alphaproteobacteria bacterium
ATAGTAAGGGATTAAAATGCACCGACTTTCAGTTTAGCACTTAGCCAAATCTTTGATTTGGTATTTTACTTTTTCATTATACTAAATGCCAAATTAAAGATTTGGCGGACTTTGAGCGATTGCACGTGAACGAATTTACGCAATTGCCAAATGTCGACAGAATTCACACGACCTTTACGCTTAGAAAGGTTGTTCGAAAAACCTCAATTCCAGTTTAATGAAGAACGATCTGTTAGAGTTATTCGTGCGTTGGCTGAAATAGGTGATTCGTCAAATTGTGTCGAAATTGGGTGGGTCGAAGTGAGTCCTTGTAGCCAATTTTCACAATTACCACCATATGTAGGCTGGCTAAATGTGGTTAAGGTGAATTGTGTCGCAAAAGTGGGGTTGTGCGCGGGGTGTCGTGTTGACGGAATTACACCTTATAGTTAAAGTTGAGTGGATAAAACATCGCTATAAAGCGAGAAAACAAGACAGAAACATCTGTCACCGCTCTGGGAACGACTGTGATTCAAAAATCTCTCACTAACTTTTCAAAACTTGCCATTTTGGCGGGTATAAGTTTGTCTGCTTTTCAAGTGTCCGCTCTTAGCCTTGGTGAAAACTTGGCGCGAATTTCCTCGGCAGCACCGAATGAGATCAACTGGGTTTTAGCTCAGGCGATTAGCGATCAACCCGGCAATCTGACAGAGTTCAGCACTGCTGCTCGTCAAAATGGTTTAAGTTGTGGCTTGGGCAGCGTAGCGGGACAACTTGAGAAACTGGCAGCGTCAAATAATCTTACAGGTATCCAAGAGGCCGTAAACAATAACTGCCAACAACAGTTTTTGAACAACAACGTTGAAGTATTACAAGCCGCACCTGCCCAGGGTGTGCCGATACAGGTTGTTCCGGTTCCGGTCGCTGGAGCTCCAATCGCTGGTGCTCCTGTAATTGGTGGTGGTGGCGCATTGCTGGGTCTGGCAGGAATTGGCGCTCTTGCAGCTGCCGTTGGCGGTGGCGGTGGCGACGATAGCCCAGCTCCCGCTCCCGTACCTCCGGCACCTGTCGATCCAGACAATGATGGGATTTGTACTGCGCCAACGAAAGTTGGCGGGCAATGGACGGATTTCGATCGAGATTGTAACGCACGTAATTTGCCAATTGTAGCCGCTGGTAATGGTGGAGACGAAGCTAGTTTTCAAAATGATGAATATCATGAAATGGGTTATGATGCTGCCGAGGCAGCTCTCTATAAAGACGCTGATCATGCAGGCACAGGAAGCTGGAAAACTTCGCCGTTGGACGCAATAAATGCTTCTTTCGCTTATTCCTTGGGTTGGACAGGAGCTGGTCAAACGATCGCAATCGTAGACTCAGGTGTTGATTTCGCAAACTCTGATTTGAGCGGGAAGTCAAAAGGAAGCCATGATGCGTTCGCACCCTCCGCAAATGCTGAAAGCAACCACGGAACACACGTCGCCGGAATTGCAGCAGCCAAACGTAATGGCTCAGGTATGCACGGAGTTGCATACGATGCTGATTTATACGACATAAAAATATTTAAAGGGGCCGGAGGGGCAATTAATTTTACTGAATTGGCAAACGGTGTTGACAACGCAGTTGCTGCGGGTGCTCGCGTTTTTAACAATTCTTGGGGTTCACTCAGTGGAACTATTCCGCCAATTGCAAGCGTTCCAACGTTGGAGACAGCGATTCAAAATGCGATAAATGCTGGATCTGTTTTTGTTTGGGCAGCTGGTAACGACAATGATGATGTTATTGCTAACGACTGGGCGCGTCTTGGCACAACAAACCCTAATTTGGCACAGCATTGGGTAAATGTTGTTAATGTCGGTGAATTTAACCCCATAAACGCTGATGAGTTCGACTACGTTCTAAGTGATTCGAACGGAGGTGTAGATGGTGACGCAGACTTCAGTATACTTGGGGATAACGGTTATGCTATACCCGTAAATGCGGGTGCAGGCGGAGGTGCGTATATTTATCATCATGCATCCAATATATGTGGTGATACTAAGGACTATTGCCTGGCAGCGCCAGGTTCGTTCATGGAATCAACAGTGTTCGGGAGCGGTGGTATTGGCACTGGTACTGGATATAGTCACCAAGGCGGTACTTCCATGGCGGCACCCATGGTGTCAGGTGCTTTGGCGGTCTTAATGCAGGCCTTCCCTTATATGCCCACGGAAGCGATTGTGGATCTAATGTTATCAACCGCGCGGGATTTAGGCGATGCAGGAGTTGATGAGATTTATGGGCATGGTTTGCTGGATTTAGAAGCAGCGCTGACATTTGTGGGAGACGAACCCACATTCGCCATCACATCCTCAGTAACTGGAACAACTGCAGTAGCATCTGGATCTGCTGTAAACTCAAACGCATCTGTAAGCATGAGCTTTGGAAATGCTCTAGAAGGCATCGTGGTAACAGATGACTTTGGGCGGGCATTTAACCTCGACCCGCAAACCCTTGTTACTGCGATGAAACGCAAAGAAAAACTAACTCAACTTGCAGAGAGACAGAGCAAATCAGAAACATGGCAAGTTGCGGAAAATGTACAGGTTTCCTTTTCAAATGCTTCGAACGACACGTCAGATGATTTAAACTACGAGACTTACTCAATTTCATATAATTCGCGTGATGTAACTGTGTCAGCTGGGCTTAAAGACACGTCCGCCTTAAACTTTAACTCGATCGGTAGTGACCCTGTTTTGGGCGAATTTTCGCTGATGGCATCGGGGCTAAACGAATGGGTTAAACCTGATTTAAGTTTGAGCGTAGCGCAGAAAATCGGCAACGAGTCCTTTGTATCTGTAAGCGCACTTCAATTTGGTGACCAAGATGCGTCAATTGCAGGTTCAGGGCTTATGGTGGATTTAGGAACCAAAGTTGGAAACACGTCACTAAGTTTAAAAGGCTCGCTTTTAAGCGAAAATGACACCGTTTTTGGTATTGAAACAACTGGTGCGTTTGCATTGGCTGAACAGACGCAAATCACAGCATTGGGACTGGCGATGGAAACGCCGTTGAACGACAAAATTTCGTTTGTTGGTCAAGCAGAATTCATGAAAGCAGATGTAACCCAAGCTGCTCAAAATTCACTGGTGACCTCAGTTGATCGTTTACAAGGGGTTGGATTTGCCGTTGGACTGTCTTCAAAAGATGTTTTGTCTACAAACGATCGATTGTCTGTTAGTGTTGGCCAACCTTTCCAAATCACTCATGGTCAAGCCAATTTAACTATACCTGTGGGAAGAGATGTCGGTGGTGTCGTTCTTCAGTCTGATAGAACAGTTGATTTGACCGCGTCACAAACACCATACGCTGCTGAAATTAGCTACATGAGAAAAACTGGCGATTTTCAGTCTCTTGAGTTCGGCGCGCAAGTTGGTCAAAACTCATCTGGAGAAGCCTATCAAGAAGCCGTTGTTAAATTTGGCATAAAGTTCTAAACATTAGGCTATTAGGATTCGGGTTTTGGGAGAGGGCTTTTGATTATGGGTAACTTAAAGAAATTAGGAATTTTGACTGCGTTGACTTTGCTGTCTGCGTGTACAAACGCTTACACAACCGATCAACCTACAAATTCGACAACTGCGCAAACCTATTTACCTTCCCGCATGTTTTCAGGATGTCCGGCACCTGTGGCGAGCGGAGACGCGCGCGTTGTGAAATCTTACGGTGTTGGGACTTGTGGATTTCCGTTTCGGGACAGCACAGGCAGGTTTTGGGTAACTCAAACAGATTTTTGGGTGCCTATAGCTTCAGGGCAAACATTAAGATGTAGCCCACACAGATTAGCATCTTTGACGCCAGGTTTTGCAACAACCGGTCAGCAAGTTTACGTTGATCCATTGTCCGGGTTGCTAAGCTCCAGGTTACCAGCGGGCTGTACTGTTGCAGGGCATCGTATAGGTACAGCGCTTCCAACAAATTAGAACGAAGGCTAGTGCTTAACTCGATCATAAAAGCTTGGGCCTTAGTTGGTGGGGGCTTGTTGTTGGCTATTATCGTCGCCACTACTCTAAACGTTGCAGGACTGGGTATTGATCGGGTCACGCTCGCTTTGTTCGATTGGCCGTTTCCGTTTTATTTCCAAGGCTACGAGGAGTTGGTGAAATTTTTTGCGGGTGTATCGGCCTTAATGTTTTTGCCTTGGTGCCAGTTTGAACGCGGACATGTTGCCGTTGACTTCTTGGCTAATCGACTTGGGCCTAGGTTTAATCAGTTTATAAACTTGCTAAGCTTGGCGGGTTTTGCCGCCTTGGCGATCTTCCTGTTTTACTGGATGGTCCCGGGCATGCTGCAATTGCGCTCTGATAAGGCTGTTTCGAGGATACTGAACTGGTCGGAGTGGTGGTTTTATCTGCCGTGTTTGGCGTCACTTTTTCTGTGGTTTCTGGTATTGTTACAGCAGATGGTGCAAACTCTATGGGTACCTAAAAGGGCCTAAACCGTTGGATTTTAACGTTGGAAAAAGAAGTAATCGGGCTGATTGGCTTGGGCGTCTTGTTTGCGCTAATTCTTATTCGAGTTCCCGTTGGTCTTGCGATGACAGGTGTGGGCATTGGCGGCACATTTTTTCTGACAGAAGCAGTCTCTTACTATCGTTGGACGCCTTACCTTAAGCAATTTAAAACCCTGCTGTGGTCAACCGTGGGTTCGTATGAGCTTTCAGTCATACCCTTGTTTATATTCATGGGGTTTGTGGCTGCCCACGCCGGACTTA
>JBMYWL010000150.1:0-4716 GCA_049607365.1 Alphaproteobacteria bacterium
CGACTGATGGTACTGAGCAACTTGTGGCGGCTTATGTTGATGCAGGTTACCCGATAAAATTCAAGTTTGAAGAATGGCGCGGCTATGCTGGTCAAAAGCAATATGCCATGGAGTTGTGTTCCCACGATTGGCAGCTTAGCTTGGACTCGGACGAACGCATGGACAGTGACTTCATGCGCGTTTTGCCTGACTTGTTGCAAGCTGGCCCTGAAGTTGGTGGGTGGCGCATTACGCGCAGGCCATACTTGATTGGTTATGGCTATACGCCCAAAAAATCGCATGAGCGTTACAATTTGCGCTTGGTGCGAAAAGATGCTGGTGCCTTTGACCAAACAGCAAAAGTCCATGAAGGTATCGTTTTGAACGCTGGCTTAAAGGCGAAGATTTGTAAAACCGGTTCAATGCTGCACTTCAGACCAATTCCAATTGAAGAACAGATTTTAAAAGAGAATCACTATTCGTCCTTGAAAGCGTCCATGCTGATTGAACGAGGTGTTCAACCCCGCAAACTTAAAATGCTGATCAACCCGCTGTTCTATTTTTTAAAACTGTATTTTCGCACCGGTTTGTGGCGGTGCGGGTTCTCTGGCTTTAATCAAGCAATGATCGGTACGGTATATTCGTTTTTAACCGAAACCAAAATTTATGAGCATTATGCGCGCTTAAACCATCCGCAAATCGATGAAGAGCCCGATGAGTGATGCTTGTACATCATTATCACTTCGGAAAAGAAGGCGGTGCTGAGAAGTTTTTTGTGGCACTAGCAGAAGGTCTTTGGGAAGCGGGGGTTCAGCAGAACATCACCATGCGTCCCGACCGCAGTTGGGAAAAATCTGTCGCACAACATGCAGATTTAGAGTTTTCAAATTTTAGAAAGTTACACTGGGATAGGGTTTTGCTGCCGCTAAAGGTGAAGCGAAAAGCAAAAGCACAAAAACCAGATGCGATTATGTGTTGGATGCCAAACGCTGCGCGGCTGATATTAGATGGCATTACTTGCCAAAAATTTGTGCGTTTGGGTGATTACCCCACTGATTTGTCCTACCTCAAAAACATTGATACCATTATTTGCAACACACTCGGAATCGCTGCCCACGTCGAAAAGTTGGGCTGGACAAAACCGACAAAAGTTATTTCAAACTTCACGAGCGTGACCAAATCCGTGCCTGTTAAACGCAGTGATTATGACACGCCAGATGATGCTTTTTTGGTGTGTGCCACTGGCCGTTTTGTGAAACGCAAAGGTATTGACGTTGTTTTGAAAGCCGTTGGTTTGCTTGAAAACGCGTATCTTTGGGTTTGTGGAGATGGTGAGCAAAACGAAGACCTGCATCAATTATCGCATGATCTTGGTATAGCCGGTCGCGTCAGGTTTTTAGGGTGGCAAAATAACCCCATGCCATTTGTGGCAGCAAGTGACGCTTATGTCGCGGCATCAAGCCATGAACCCTTTGGCAACGTCATACTGGAAGCGTGGAAGCAGGAAGTACCTGTTGTATCGACGCGTTCAGAGGGGCCTAGTTGGTTCATGGAAGGCGGTGTAGATGGTTTAATGACCGACATTGGTGACTACGCTGAAATTGCAAAGAAATTACAGAGCATTCAGGCAGACAAGTCACTGTCTAATACGTTGGTGGCTGGCGGCCTATCAAAACTGGAGAGCAAGTTCTCAAAGCAGGCTATTGTTGGTGAATACATGAACGCGTTTAGGACAAGCTAAATGAACGGATGGGTCAACGGTTTTCTGGGTGTTTTGATTTTCAGTGCTTCACTGCCAGCAACACGTGTTGCTGTTAAAGGTTTTGATCCACTGTTCTTGACCTGTATTCGTGCTTCGATAGCCGCTTTATTGGGGCTTGCATTGTTGCTCGTGTTTCGACAGAAACGGCCAACACGCGCAGATTTTGTGCCTTTGATTATTGTGTCTTTTGGCGTTGTAATTGGCTTTCCTTTGCTAACAGCCTTGGCGCTGGAACACGTTACGTCCGCACATTCTATCGTTTACATTGGTTTATTGCCGCTCGCGACGGCCGCCTTCGCTGTGTTGCGTGCTGGTGAAAGGCCAAGTTTTCTGTTCTGGGTGTTTTCAGGCATAGGTTCTGCGCTCGTTTTGACGTTTGCACTTTTCCACGGTTTTGCCCTGTCTCCAATTGGCGATGCTTATATGTTGGGGGCAATTCTTGTCTGCGGTATGGGCTACGCAGAAGGTGCCAAGCTGGCCCGAACACTGGGTGGATGGCAGGTTGTGTCTTGGGCCTTGCTTATGTCTTTGCCTTTAATGGCGGCCCTAGCATTCATCTTCAAGCCCGATACGCTTATGGGTATTGCGACCCCAAGCTGGATAGGTTTGGCTTATGTTTCGACTTTCAGCATGTTGATCGGTTTTGTGTTTTGGTATCGCGGGCTTGCACAAGGCGGCATCGCCAAAGTTGGTCAACTGCAATTACTACAGCCGTTTTTCGGGCTGATGATTGCGGCTGGCATTTTGGGTGAACGCATTGAATGGTCCATGCTTGGTGTTACGGTCGCTGTGGCCTTGTGTGTGTTGATAACCAAGCGCGTATCTTAAGCTTTAACGTCGGGCTTGAAAAAACGTCTGTAACATGTGTGAACAGCGTGTTTCCTCAACGCCGCCTATAACTTCCGGTTTGTGGTGGGCTTGCGGGTGCTCAAACACGCGCGCGCCATGCTCGACACCGCCAGATTTCGGGTCATAGGCACCAAACACAAGTTTTCGAATGCGTGCGTGAGAGATTGCACCGGCACACATGGGGCAAGGCTCCAAGGTTACGTATAAATCACAGTGCTGAAGGCGTGTTGCGCCAAGCTTTTGACATGCGTCTTGAATCGCCAGCATTTCCGCGTGGGCGGTCGCATCTTTCCAGCTTTCTACGTAGTTGTGGGTGGTGGAAACCGCTTTACCAGTTCTGGAATCAATCAAAACAGCTCCAACGGGCACTTCGCCTTGATCAGCAGCTGATTGGGCAGCATCCAGTGCTAACTCCATGGGCGATGGTAAATTAGCGGTGGTGAGAGATAAAACCATGTTGCCAATCTGTTGTAAGCTGGTCTACGATTGGCTTTAACTGCACCAATACAACGCGGAATTCAACGCATATGACCACTTTTGTTTTCTTCATGGTTTTGTCTGCCGCGGTTTTACACGCCAGTTGGAACGCCTTGATTAAAGGCGGAGCGGATCGCTACGCCACGATCATGATTTTGTCCTTAGGTCATATGGTCTGTGGATTTGTCGCTGTATTTTTTGTTGCCTTCCCAACAGATCCCATTGTTTGGGCGCTTATAGTCGCATCCGCTTTTGTGCATGTGGGGTACAAGCTGACACTTGCACGGGCTTATAATTTGGCAGATTTTTCACTCGTGTATCCGTTGGCACGCGGTGCCGCACCTTTGCTGACAGCTCTATTTTCTTATTTGTTTTTGGCGGAGCACATTGCACCGCTTTCAGCTTTGGGTATTGCGATTTTGGCTGGGGGCATCATTTTACTTGGTTGGTCAAAGAAAAGTTCTCCCGATCGTGCGGGTATTGTCGCCGCCTTATGCGTGTCCGTTTTCATTTGTGGTTATACAATTTTGGATGGTTTGGGTGGACGGCTGGCGGCCTCTCCACATTCTTATATCTTTTACATGTTTATCATCGACGGCGTTTTCACGATGATCTTTTTTGGGCTGTTTTATCGCCAAAACGTGAGAAACATTCAGCTCAGAGACTTTGGTTTGGGTATGGTGGGTGGCGTGGCTTCCATGTTTGCCTACTGGATTGTCGTTTGGGCCATGGCACAGGCCCCCATGGGCAGCGTGGCCGCACTTCGTGAAACATCCGTTCTTGTGGCCATGCTAATTTCCGTGGTGTTTTTGAAGGAAATGCTGACCAAACGCCGTATGGTGTCCGCTCTGTTGATTGTCTTGGGCGTGGTGTTGTTGAAGATTGCTTAGGCTCGGTTGTTCTGGATACACTCGTTCATTCAGAGAATGAACGACCACTCGAACTGACATTTATTTTTATTTGTCACATCGAGTGTTTCGTGAGGGTCGCAGACCCGCAAGAAATGTATCGAGATGTCGTTGACGTGGGAAACTTTAACCCGTTCCACCAACCGTAATGGCGTCAATTTTCACAGTTGGTTGACCGATACCAACCGGAACGCCTTGGCCTTGCTTGCCACATGTACCAACGCCGGGGTCAAGGTCCATGTCGTTGCCCAGCATGGATATGCGGTTCATAATTTCTGGTCCATTGCCAATCAGCGTGGCACCTTTAACCGCTTGGCCAATCTTGCCGTTTTTCACTTCATAAGCTTCTGTACACTGGAAAGTAAACTTACCACTGGTAATATCAACTTGACCGCCACCAAAGTTGACAGCGTAAAGGCCATCATCGACCGATGCCAAAATTTCGGCAGGGTCCTTGTCACCGCCAAGCATGTATGTGTTTGTCATACGCGGCATTGGTGTGTGTGCGTAAGACTGGCGACGACCATTGCCCGTTGGTTTCATACCCATAAGTCGCGCGTTTTGCCGGTCCTGCATGTAACCAACCAAAATACCGTCCTCAATTAGCGTGTTGTAAGCTGATGGCGTGCCTTCATCGTCAATGGTGATAGACCCACGGCGGTCGGGCAGGGTGCCATCATCAACCACTGTCACACCTTTTGCGGCGACCTGTTTGCCGATCATGCCAGAGAAAGTTGAGGT
>JBMYWL010000151.1:0-4620 GCA_049607365.1 Alphaproteobacteria bacterium
AATCTGCAAAAGCTTTGCATGATTTGACCTTATCAATTTCTGATTAGCGGAATAAAACCAAACCATGTTGAGTGATTTTCAAAACCCGACCGATAGCTCTGTTCGTGACATACCGATAAATGTTGGAACATTCCACTTTGTTGGAATTGGCGGCATCGGCATGAGCGGTATTGCAGAAATTTTGTTTAATCTTGGTTATCAAGTTCAAGGCAGTGACATGTCGGCGAACGCAAACGTCAAGCGTTTGATGAAACTCGGTATCAAGGTTTTGGTGGGTCATGAAGCATCGAACGTAGATGAAGCAAACGTTCTCGTGGTTTCATCGGCAATTAAAGCTGATAACCCAGAGCTTATCGCGGCAAGACAAAAGTTTTTACCAATCGTCAGACGTGCCGAGATGCTGGGCGAGTTGATGCGGCTTAAGTGGTCAATCGCTGTTGGTGGAACACACGGTAAAACCACCACCACGTCAATGGTTGCGGCTATGCTTGATGGTGGGGGCTTGCAGCCAACTGTTATCAACGGTGGCATAATCAACCACATGGGTACAAACGCTTGGTTGGGTGAGGGCAAGTGGCTTGTCGCTGAAGCGGATGAAAGTGATGGTACGTTCACCAAGTTGCCGTCAACAATCGCGATTGTAACCAACATCGACCCCGAACATATGGAACATTATAAAACGGTCGAAAACCTTCATGCCTCGTTCGACCAATTTGTCGAGAATGTTCCGTTTTATGGCTTTGCAGTTGTGTGCATTGACGACCCAAGTGTTCAAGCCATGATTGCGCGTATTAAAGATAAGCGTCTTTTAACGTATGGTTTCAGTCCACAAGCAGAAGTGCGTGGCGAAAACCTGCGTATGTCGCCAGATGGTTCTACCTTTGATTTGGTGTTCACAAAACGTGATGGCAGTGCAGCTGAAGAGTTTAAAGACCTGTTCATTGGTATGGTTGGTCAACACAACGTTTCAAATGCTTTGGCGAGTGTGGCAATTGCCTTAGAGCTTGGTTTTGATGAAGCGAAAATTCGTGCTGGCTTGTCAGGATTCTCTGGCGTTAAGCGTCGCTTTACAAAAACTGGTGAAGCTCACGGTATTACGGTGATTGATGACTATGGGCATCATCCGGTCGAGATAAGCGCAGTTTTGCAAGCTGCAAGAGCAGCCAATGCAGAGGGCAAGGTCATTGCGGTTGTACAGCCGCACCGTTATTCCAGACTCAAAGACCTGTTTGATGATTTTTGCACCTGTTTCAACGATGCCGATCACGTTCTGGTTGCTGACGTATTCACAGCAGGTGAAGAGCAAATTGAAGATTATGGTAAGGAAAAACTTGCCAATGGTTTGACCTCTTACGGCCACAGGTCAAGTCAGGTCTTGGAAAGTCCAGATGTGTTGGCACAAGAAATTAGCAAGCTCGCATCAGCCGGTGACATGGTTGTGTGTTTGGGTGCTGGATCAATTTCAGCATGGGCGAATGACTTACCAGAACAACTGGAAGCCATATTGTGACAGACGAAACCCGCACACTAATCGACCGTTTACCAAAAGTCCGTGGATCGTATCGTGAAAACTTCCCACTGGCAGATTTCACCTGGTTCCGTGTTGGTGGTCCGGCAGAGGTGGTGTTCAAGCCAGCCGATGTGGATGATCTGGCTGATTTCATGCGCGCAGTTCCGAAGGACATTCCGCTTACAGTTGTTGGCGTAGGTTCAAACTTGTTGGTTCGTGATGGTGGATTGGACGGCGTTGTTATCCGCTTGAGTGGTAAAGGTTTTTCCAGCGTATCGGTTGAGGGTGCTCGCATTAAAGCTGGCGCAGGTGCGCTGGATGCGATGGTTGCTAAACAAGCGGCCAAAGCTGGTCTTAAAGGTCTTGGGTTTTTGGTTGGTGTGCCCGGCACGATTGGCGGTGCCTTGCGTATGAACGCAGGCGCGCACGGTGGCGAAACCAAAGATTTTTTAACATCTGCCACAGTCGTTACCGACACGGGCGAGATTAAAAAACTGACACCCGAAGAAATTGGCCACACTTATAGATCATGCAAGGTGCCAAAAAATTGGATTTTTGTTGCGGCTGAATTTGACTGCCAAACTGGTGACACGGAAGAATTAGCAGCTGAGCTAAAGCACATTCAAAAGACGCGTGAAGAAACTCAGCCGATTAAGTCACGCACGGGTGGCAGCACGTTTAAGAACCCACCAGAAAATTCATCTTGGAAACTTGTCGATCAAGCTGGGTGTCGTGGATTGCGCATTGGTGGCGCACAAATGTCGACCATGCATTGTAACTTCATGCTGAATGTTGATCAGGCAACCGCCGCTGACCTAGAGCTATTGGGTGAAACAGTTCGCGAACGTGTGTTGGACAAAACCGGCATTGAACTGCAGTGGGAAATAAAGCGCATAGGTAAAAAGACTGATGGCTAAAGACATAATTGTTTTGCTTGGTGGTAAGTCAGCCGAGCGCGAAGTATCGCTGGTTTCTGGAGAGGCTTGCGCCGTTGCACTGGAGTCTAAAGGACACAAAGTCCGACGTGTCGACCCCAATTCTGACCTTGCTGACTGGGTGAAACTTTTGATCCCAAAACCAGATGTTGTGTTCAATGCACTGCATGGGCAATATGGCGAAGACGGCCGGGTTCAAGGTGTTCTGGATTTATTGGGAATTCCTTACACGCATTCAGGAGTCGCAGCGTCCGCATTGGCCATGGATAAGGTCCGTGCAAAGAAGATTTTGCAAACCGTTGGCATGCCCGTTGCGAAAGATAAATCATACACATTAGACGCATTAAAGACTTTGGATAAAGATCCGTTTGAGCGTCCTTTTGTTCTAAAGCCATTGTCTGAAGGTTCTTCGGTTGGTGTTTATATTTTCGCTGAAAACAAAAACATCTCGGTTCAAGATGTGGCAAATCAGGAAAGCTCAGAGCTTTGGATGGCCGAAGAATTCTTGTGCGGAAAAGAGCTTACAGTTGCTGTTCGTGATGGTGAAGCACTTGCCGTGACAGAGATTAAACCATCAACAGAATTTTATGACTTTGAAGCCAAATACACTGACGGCATCACCCAACACATTCTTCCGGCAACGGTTGATAAATCGGTCGAAACAGAGGTGAAACGCTTGGCTGTTTTAGCTCATGAAACCTTGGGCTGTCGTGGCATTTCCAGATCAGATTTTAAGTTGGATCAACACGGAAAACCTGTGTATTTGGAAACAAATACCCAACCGGGCATGACCCCCTTATCGCTTGTCCCAGAACAGGCGCAATTTATTGGTATAGACTTCGCAGACTTAGTTGATTGGATTGTTGATTCTGCAGTATGCGACGCTTAAACCAAATATTTGATCTGGGTAACTCGGACAAGTCGGGGCCGGGTGCTGACAAAGACAACTCTACCACATCTAGTGCTGGTTTGGGTAAAATTGAACCGGAATTCGGCACATATGCTGGGTCAAGTGATGGATTTGACGCTGGAACCAGTCGCGAAGCCGGGTCTGAAAACCCACAATCAACACAAGAATCTGGGCTTCCTTGGCGTCGTAATTCAGATGCTGAAAGCCGCGCAAAAGCGCTGAATTTCCAGCGTTGGCGTCAAAGAATAGGCGTTGGTTTCGCCGCGACAACGGCATTGGTTGTGGTCATTGGTGGCTTTTGGGCCTTGACCACTGGTAGGCTGGATGTTGCCAGATTTCAGATTAGAAATTCAGCCGAAGCATCCCTTGGTGGACTGGGTTTAACCCTTCAGGAATTTGTACTTGAGGGCGAGCGCAGATACACCACCAAAATTCAAATTCGTGAAAGTTTGAACACCAGCCGCGGTGACCCAATTTTGGCGGTTGAACCACAGATTTTGCGTCAAAGATTGATGACCTTACCTTGGATAAAAGAGGTAATGGTGGAACGGGTTTTGCCCAACAAAATTGTTGTAACGTTGGAAGAACATCAACCGCTGGCAGTTTGGCAGTTCAAGGGAAAACAGGCTTTATTGGACGAGTCTGGAAACACGATTGACGTGAAGGATTTGGCACCCTTCAGTAATTTACCAGTTTTGGTTGGTTCGGATGCCGACAAGTTCGGTCCGGAATTTTTGGGCATGATGCAAAAGGTTTCACGCTTGTCGAACAAGCTAGAGGTTGCCCAACTTGTTAATGGACGGCGCTGGACGCTTAAACTGGATAATGGCGTGTTGATCCATTTGCCGGAAGAAAATGCATTAGATGCTTTAAACCGAGTCGCGATTCTAGACAAAACCGATTCGCTTTTGTCCAGAGATGTGTTAGAAATAGATCTACGGTTAGCAGACAGAATGGTTGTTCGCACGAATTCCGGCGCTGACCCCGAACAAATTTTAAATTCTACATCGCCTGATTTGGGCGAGCGTACTTAAGACCTGTTTGTTTAGTTAGATGTCGAAGCCAACTTCAAGGTTTGGTCAATTAAACAAACACCGACAAACGACCATACGATCGTATGGACATTTTTATTACCTGGTCCGAATTATTTTAAGGGCCGATTGAATTATGAGTATTTATGGCCCGGTTCAGCCCGCTGTCTAAATCCCCAGTTGTTGCCGCTCTTGACTTGGGGAGTTCAAAAGTTTGTTGTTTGATCGCCCGTG
>JBMYWL010000152.1:0-4589 GCA_049607365.1 Alphaproteobacteria bacterium
ACCTATTCCACCATCTACGGCACACCGATCACCCTGTCCGCATTGTCCTTTAACATCCTTATGGGCATGGCTGGCGGTATCATCGGCGCTTGGGTGTCTACGCGTGATCCATTCTGGATGATGTCTGGTGCTCTTGCGGGTATCATTTCTTGCGCATCCGGTTTGGACATCTACTTCCCAGCTTTGGCGTTCATCATTGCGTTCTCAGCAGGCATCATATTGAAGCCAGCTGCGGATCTACTTGAACGCATGGGTATTGATGATGCAGTTGGTGCGGTAACGGTTCACGGAACCATTGGCATTTACGGCGTTCTACTCCTTGGTGTATTTGCTTCAGGTTATCCTGCATTGCTTGGGGAAAATGCCCCAACTGTTAGCTTTGTTGGTCAACTGGTAGGTGCTGTTGTGTTCATCGCAATTGGCCTTGGTACTGGTTACGTATCATCGCTCGTGTTGAAAATGGTTGGTATGTTGCGTGTTCCTGAAGCTGCTGAAATTGCTGGACTTGATACTGTTAAAGTACCTGCGCAAGCATACCCTGAAGGCATTGCCGCATCTGCACCTGCGTCTGATTGATAATTTTTTTGAAAGGAAAATAAGATGGGATTTCCATTTGACACAGCCGATTGGGCTGCAGCTTCAAACGCAATTTTCATGGGCCAAGGAATGGCCGGCGTTTATTCGTTCATAGCGATTGCAATTTGCATTGGTGCCTTGGCCGTGGGTCAAGCTGCTGAAGCTAAAAAATATGCAAATCATAAGTAGTAGAAACTTAACTTTCTGCCTTTTAGAGAAGGTCGCCATTTGGCGGCCTTTTTCTTTTTTAGGGCGTATATAGAAAAAACTAGATTCAAAACTTGCCTCAGAAGAAAAAGTTTTGCATTACAGTAGAGATTAAAAAATATCAAAGCCTGTAAGCAGGCTTTTGTAAAACAAACTAAACGGGAGACAACCATGGCCACAATCTACAGATCCTCAGCACTTGCACATCGCCACGCCGAAATTGGTGGAGAACTTGAAGACTGGAACGGCATGGGCACTGCCTGGTTTTATGATAGCAGTGACGAGCGAGCAAAAGCTGATTATGAAGCTATCCGCACCAAAGCTGGCTTAATGGATGTATCTGGTCTTAAGAAAATCCATCTTAGTGGCCCACACGCTGCTGCTGTAATCGATCGTGCAACCACAAGAAACGTAGACAAGCTAATGCCTGGCCGTGCAGTTTATGCTTCAATGCTGAATGACGACGGCAAATTCATCGATGATTGCGTCATTTACCGTCTTTCAGTAAATAGCTGGCTACTTGTGCATGGTACTGGTACTGGTCATGAATCACTGGCTATGGCTGCGTTCGGCAAGAACGTTACCATGTTGTTTGATGATGATTTGCATGACATGTCGCTACAAGGTCCCTTGTCAGTCGACTTCTTAGCCAAACACGTCCCAGGAATTCGCGACCTTGCCTACTTCGGTATTATGCAAACAAAGCTGTTTGGTTTACCGGTCATGATTTCACGCACAGGCTACACAGGTGAGCGCGGTTACGAGATCTTCTGCGAAGGGCGTCACGCTGTAGCAATCTGGGATCAGATTCTTTCTGATGGTGCTGACATGGGCATCGTTCCAGTTCAATTCTCGACACTTGATCTACTACGCACCGAATCATACCTACTGTTTTATCCAGGTGATAACTCAGAAACTTATCCGTTCCCGAACGAGCCTTGTGGCGATACCCTTTGGGAGCTTGGGTTGGAGTTTACAGTTTCAAAAGGTAAAACAGGTTTCCGCGGTGCTGAAAATCACTACGCCCTTGAAGGTAAAGAGCGTTTCAAAATTTACGGTGTTAAACTAGAAGGTGAAACAGCTGCAGATGAAGGCGCTGAACTGTTGAAAGACGGCCAGCCTATTGGTGTTGTGACTTTCGGTATGCACTCTGAAGTAAACGGGCACAATGTTGGTATCGCGCGTATGCCAGTTGATTGCGCCGTTGCTGGTACAAAACTGACTGTTCGTAACGCTGATGGAACTGAGATTGCCTGTGTCGCTGGTGAAATGCCATTCTATGACGAAGACAAATCAGTACGTACCGCCAAAGGTTAAGCTTAAACAGGAATACACTTGTATGTCGAAATTTGAATTTCCAGACAGCATAATAAGTCGGCCTGTGTATGGAACGTTGGAACCTCGTTCAGGTAAAACACACTTGATGATTGCAGATGCAGAAGGAGCAGAAGCAATTCTGGATCTTGCTGCACGTGACAAGAATTTGATGGCTAATGCCCATGTGATTTTTGTTTCCAAAGGCACAGATTACGCTGAAAAGCTAAAGGCTTTAAACCCTGCACAATTTTATGAAGGTCCTTCATACGGATCTGCTGAATCGCGCATAAAACATGTACTTAAGGAGGCCCACATGGGCCTTCATATCTATCTAGCTGGAACTGAAAGTTTAATGGGCCAAGCTCAAACAGCAGCGATGGAAGCCGGTTACGCATTTGATGCGATACAGACAGAGCATCGCGGTTCAGTGGCTCGGCGTATGCAATGTGTTCATTGTAAAGGCATCACCGAAGATGTGACGACGGATCCGTTCAAGTGTTCACATTGCGATCTGAACCTATTTGTTCGTGATCATTATTCTCGCCGCTTAGCTGCATTCCAAGGTGTTTGCATTGATGCGGAAGACCCTGGCAATGTTCCTGATCAAGTGGAGTTATACTCATGAGTGCTGCACCACAAAAAGCAAAGCCAGGGCCACAAAGAATTGATGCAGTCGTATCGGCTGTTACTCCTATTAATGAACTTGTGACACGATTTGAATTCAAACGGGCCGACGGGTTGGACTTTCCAACATTTTCCGCTGGCGCTCACACGGTTGTTGAGATGCAAGGCGCAGACAGAACCCGCCTGAACCCCTACTCCCTCATGTCGGACCCAGCCGAGACCTCGACCTATGCCATATCGGTACGCCGTGATGATGCTGGCCGTGGCGGTTCGTTGTTCATGCATCAGCAGGTTAAGGTTGGTGATGCCATTGGCCTAACTTATCCAGTGAATTTGTTTGCGCTGGATTTGAGAGCCGACAAGCATGTTTTCCTAGCCGGTGGCATTGGTATTACACCTTTTTTAGCGATGATAGCTCAACTTGAGCGGTCAAACGGTAATTGGGAACTTCACTACGCTTGCCGCTCGGAAGAATTGGCGACTTACGCAGATGTTCTGACCTATAAATATCCGAATAAAGTGCATATTTACTATGATGATCAAAATCAAAGTATTGCATTGGAAGACCTGATTGACGGTCAATCGTTGGGAACGCACATTTACGTTTGTGGTCCTGGTGGCATGATTGACTGGGTACACGCTACCTGTGCTTCAGCTGGCTGGCCAAACGTCCACGTTCACTCAGAAGTTTTTGCCGCACCACAGCCTGGAAAGCCTTTTCAGGTACGCTTGTGTAAGTCAGACAAGGTTGTTGATGTTGGTGAAAACGAGAGTTTGTTGGAAGCCATAGAACGCTCCGGCGTAGAGGCGCCATTCTTGTGCCGTGGTGGTGCATGTGGTCAATGTGAAACAGACGTTGTCGAATATGACGGCGAGTTTTTACATCGAGACCACTGGTTAGAGCCAGATCAACACACTTCGAAAATAATGCCGTGTATTAGTCGCTTTGTCGGCAAAAAGCTTGTTTTGGATCGTTAGGAAAATCTTATGACAATTCAATTTAATGATGAAACCTTTCGTGACGACTATTCGTTCCATAACTCGGAACGCGCCATAAATCGTTTCCCGTTCCCGTTCCATGAAGACTCATACATGTACTCTGTGAACATGGAACAACATCGTGGCGGACCAGAAGGTTCTGTGTACGAAAAACGCTTCGACGTTGATGAACATTATGTTTCAGAGATGCGCGACCGTGCAATGGTGTTGCGGGATGATCCGCTTCGCTGTCAATCTCTGCCCCACATGCAACTGGCTGGCTGGGATCTGTTGGAACTGATTATGGTTTCCAAGTCAGAAGACTATCCTGATTTGTTTGAGCTTCACCGAGATGGAGACAAATGGCGTTGGATCAACAAGCCACTTGGTATTGATGACAGCTTCACCTTTCTGGATGACACCACACTTCCTTACGGCCCTATGGAGTACATTACACGCCAAGCACAGGGCGATTTCTGCGTCCTTGATCAGCGTGAAGGTAATTTGTGGATGGACGCAGGTACGGTCACAACACAAGCAGACTGGAGCTTGGATTTTGACATAGGCATGAACTTCTTCGAATGGCATGCCCCAGTGCCTTTGGCACACGAGTTAGGGATTTTCAAACGAGCCCTAAAATTCCTTTTGAATATCCCACAGGGCGCTCCTGCTAGACGCTTGAACTGGACAATGACGGTTAATCCATTGCTGGATACAAGCCCGGAGAACTACCACAAATGGGGTACTCAGAAAACGGGGCTGACACCGGAGAATCTTGGTTCAAAACAGCATCTACGGGTTGAACTACAAACCTTCTTCCGTTTACCACGTTCAAACGCGCTCGTGTTCCCAATCCGTTGTTATCTCATTTCATTTCAGGATCTGGT
>JBMYWL010000153.1:0-4520 GCA_049607365.1 Alphaproteobacteria bacterium
TATGGGCCACAAATCCAGCCGCCACGCTCTTCACGAACGTATGTTTTGGCGTCAGCATCACGGATAACCGGGTTTTCTGCATTACCTTCAGCACGATAAGCAGCAAGGGTAGGACATTCGCCCGTTACAACAAACTGGTGCTCAACTGGCATTGCCGGAATATAACAGCCGATCATGGCCGCGGTACGCTGTGCGTGGTTACCGGTCGCTGTAATAACCTTGCCAGCTGTCATTTCAAACGGCTCTTTGGTCTCAAGATCGTGACCTGTGATAACCCACTCGCCATTTGGCTTTTGGTTGAAGGCATCAACTTGTTTCTTGCGATAGATTGTCGCACCCATTTGGCGCGCGCCCTTGGCATATGCCATGGTCAGGTCGGCTGGGTTAATGTAACCATCACCCGGGTGGAAAATAGCGCCCTCAAGACCTTCAGCGTTAATCATTGGCCAACGCTTTTCAATGTCGGGTCCGTTGATCCATTCGTAGTCAACACCAACTGTGTCAGCTGTTGAGGCATAAAGACGGTACTCATCCATACGCTCTTTGGTGCGGGCCATACGTAAGTTTCCAACACGTGACAAACCAGCGTTTAGGCCAGTTTCGTCTTCAAGCTGCTCGTAGGTGTTAACCGAGTAATTGTGGATGTGACTTACAGCGTAAGACATGTTGAATAGGGGCAACAAACCCGCTGCGTGCCATGTTGAGCCTGATGTAAGCTCATCACGCTCGAGCAAAACAACATCTGTCCAGCCTGCTTTGGCTAGGTGGTATAGAATGGAACAACCAACGGCGCCGCCGCCAACAACAACTGCTCTTGCGTGTGTCTTCATTTTTCTTATCTCTTGAATGGAGTTAAAGCTAGTTTGACTTGTTTTTAAATTGCCAGATAAATTCAGGGTTGGCAAAGGCGATTCATACTGTTTAGGTTGCGACAGTTAGATTGTTTATCGAACGCCGTGTTAGAAATCCCTTTTTGCCTCGCCTATGAAGTCCATGGAAAGGCGCAGACCCAAAAAATTAGGGTAGCTACGCTTTCAAAACGAGATTGTTTATGCTGTAGATGTGGTTCACGGAAAAAAGAGGAAGTTTTATATTTCTGCTACCGACCTGCGCGTTGATCCAACGAGGTTGGTTGAAGAATTTATTGCAAGAGCTACTGTTCCGCCCAAGAATTCTCAACGTGTGTTAGAGAAAATACAATCAGGCAAAGTTTCCTTTCGCTTATGAAAATAGACAGGATTACATGACAAACAACGTAGCATCACCAGAAGAACGAATGATGGAAAACCTGTACTGGTGGGGTATTCCATCTTTGTTCAGGTGTCCCATCGCTCAAAAACCGGATGGTTTAGACATTGGACTTGTCGGGGTGCCGCACTCGTCCGGTAATGGCACAACTGAGAGGGATCAACATTTGGGCCCGCGTGCAGTGCGTAATGTCTCGGCCCAAGCGCGACGTGTAAATCTGGAATTTGGCATAGATCCGTGGACAATGGCGGAGATCGGCGACCTTGGTGATGTGCCTCTGCCAGAGTTAAATGATAACGAAGCCAGCATTCAGCGTATAACCGACTTCTACAGCAAGATTGATGCTGCGGGTGTTCGTCCTGTGTCCATAGGTGGAGACCACGCGGTAACAGGTGGCATATTGCAAGCCATGGGTGCTGGTAAGCTGACAGGTGGTAAAAAAGCGGTCTTGTTGCACATGGATGCACACACAGACGTTTTCACCAAAGTTCCACACTTCCTTGGTGCCAAGAAGTCAGCCGCTCATTGGGGCGCTTATCTTGTGGATCAGGGGCATGTTGACCCGCACCATTCTGTTCAAATCGGCATACGCGGAAACCCACGGACATTGGATTGGTTGCAGCCTTCTTATGACTACGGATACTCGGTCATTACCATGAAAGAATATCGGAAAATGGGTCTGCAAGCGGCGATTGACCATATAAAAGATCGTTTAGCCGGGCACCCTGTCTACATAACCTTTGATTTGGATTGTTTAGACCCAACCGTCGCACCGGGTGTGTCGAACCTGGAACCCGGGGAGCAGGGCTTTCAGGTAGATGAAGCCATCGCACTGTTACACTCAGTTAGGGGGATGAACATAATTGGTGGAGACGTTGTGTGCCTTATGCCAACACGGGATTCATCCAACATGATTACAGCCAGAACCGCAGCAGCCGTTATGTTTGAAATGGTGTCTATGATAGCAGAGAACAAGCAGTCCGCTTAAGTCGTGGATGGCACATGAATTGCACCTTTTGTGGTAAATGTTATACAAATACTCGTTTAAGGTGCATAATGCAAATTGACCCATCATTTTCAAACAGAGCCATTTTGAGCAAGCAAGGCCAATCCAAAAGCCAAATTTTGGATATGTTCTACTTTCTGTTCACAGGGCGCGAACACACGCAAAGTCTGAAGTCAGAAGAATTAGCAAAACCTGTAAGCTATGATCTATCGCAACATCCACATTATGACTGGGGAACGTTCAGCCGTTTTCGTGGGTAACAAGCTTCCTTAGATACGCTTAAGATAAACCTTAAATTATTGATACTTACGTAAGTGTCACTGGCAATCCACAGGTTTAAGGTTACACTCGGGCTTAATCTATAAAGCTAAGGTAGACCTATCAATGATGAAACGCTTGTTACAAATCGCAGCTCTTACGACTGGATTGGTTGTTGGAACCAGTTCTGTGATAGGTCAGGATACATCTGGGAAGATTAGCCCTGAGGACCTGAATGCATCTCTGCGTGAGATGGTCAGTGGCTATTTTGCATTGGAATGTGCAAAATCTGACGAGATCCTTCAGGGGTTGGGTCGCGAAGACTTAACCGTTGCCATGGGCATTTTGGATTTACGGGCTAAGTGTTACGCTGACACTGGGGAGTTGGAAAAGGCGCAGGCTTTGGTTGACGCCATGGAGCGCGCATACCCTGAAAGTTTTGAAGCGGGGTCAGCTGCTTATTATGTCGCCCTGAAGGGTGACGATGAAGAGGCGTCTGCAAATGCACGTCAAACTTTGTTGGGTCGTCACGCCGTACTTGAAGTTAAGAACGCAGGTGGAGACCACTTGTTCTTGCGTGAGCGTGTTCGCACTGGTGATAACATGATCGAGGTTCGTGAAGACTTGTCTTTCCTGAAGAACGGTCTTTATGGCATGCGTTACCAGTTCCGTGTACTTGAAGGACAAATTCCGAAGCACATTTTCATTCTTGGCTCTAGCCGTGCAGCAGAAGACGAAGTTAAAGACGCTTTGAACGAAAAGTCGGATCAGCGATATTTTCATCTGGACTATTACGGCGAACAGCAAGAACTTGGCCCCTTGAAGCTTTACAAGCGTTTGCCGACATATGAAGCAGCAAGAGACGCTGTGAAAGCTTACGTTGAAAAGGGCGTAACACCGGATGACTACTTTGACAGTCACGCGAACATAGCCAAGTTCACGTTCGGTCAGTAGACTTTTCATCTTATCCCGAACAAGGTCGTTTCACTTGAAGCGTACCAGTTTCGGGATCTCCTTTTTTTGCTAATTCCTTATATTAAGAAGTAGATCCTGAAACAAGTTCAGGATATGTGTTGGTCCTAATTTTAGTGAATGAGACAAAAACACCATGAAAGCTGAAACTGTAGCAGCGATCGCCGAGATCGATAAGGCATTGGCCCTGCTGAGGAGGCACCTTTGACTATGATCAGGCAGTACGACGCCTCGATGAGTTAAACGCGCTTGTTGAGGACCCGAACCTGTGGTCCAACCCTGACAACGCAAAAAAGACCATGCGCGAACGCACCATGCTGGAGCAGGGCGTAAAAGGATACGACAGCATTAAGGGTGAGCTGGCTGACATCAGTGACTTGATAGAGATGGCTGAAGACGAAGGCGATGACGCATCTGTGCTGGAAGCTGAAAGCATGTTGCCGGAACTTCAAGCCCGCGCAGCCAAGAAACAGCTTGAAAGTTTGTTGTCTGGCGAAGCTGATGGCAATGACTGCTACCTTGAAATAAACTCAGGCGCTGGTGGCACGGAAGCTCAGGATTGGGCTTTGATGCTTTACCGCATGTACACGCGCTGGGCCGAGCAACACGGTTACAAAGTTGATGTCCTCGAAGAAAGCTCTGGCGAAGAGGCAGGCATAAAATCTGCCACCTTGCAGATTAAAGGTGAAAACGCCTATGGCTGGTTGAAAACAGAGGCTGGCGTGCATCGTTTGGTGCGTATTTCTCCCTTTGATTCAGCGGCAAAGCGCCACACATCCTTTGCGTCTTGCTGGGTGTCCCCCGTTATTGATGACAACATTGACATCGAGATTAGCGACGCCGACATTCGTATCGACACATACCGTGCGTCTGGCGCTGGTGGTCAGCACGTTAACACGACGGACTCAGCGGTGCGCATTACCCACATTGAAACGGGTATTGTTGTGCAGTGTCAGAACGACCGTTCTCAGCACAAGAACAGGGCGACGGCGTTTTCAATGTTGCGTTCAAAGTTGTTTGAATTTGAACTGAAGAA
>JBMYWL010000154.1:0-4501 GCA_049607365.1 Alphaproteobacteria bacterium
TGATGTAGAAAAACTAAGTCTAAAACTCATGCATATTCGACCGAGACGCCCCAAGGGACCACATTTAAATTCGCTGCGTGCATTTGAAGCCGCAGCACGGCTGGAAAGTTTTACTGCAGCTGCTGAAGAATTGTCTGTGACTCCGGGCGCTATTACACAGCACATAAAGTCTTTGGAATCTTGGGCTGAAGTAAGACTTTTTGTTCGACACCCCAAAGGGGTCAAATTGACATCAATGGCGGAAGAGTTGTTACCGGGCTTTATTCAGGCGTTCGATCAGCTGGGAAATTCTGTTCAAGCGTTACGCAATAAGGCGACACCGCAGAAAGTTACAGTCGCAGCACTACCCTCTATTGCACAGCTTTGGTTGGCGCCACGTCTTGGGCTACTTCGGCGATCTGCCCCTGAAATATCCGTATCTGTAGTCGCAATGGAAACACCACCCAATACATTGCGCGAGCCTTTTGACATGACATTCTTTTATTCAACTGAGGCCGTTGGCCCAGATGACATTTGTATTGTTCGGGACAAAATATTCCCCGTGTGCTCACCGGCTGTGTCAGCTCGCATTACCAACATCAGTGACTTGAGCAATGAAACGCTTCTTTATGACAGTGTTTGGGGCAACGATTGGGGGTTATGGCTTTCTCATCAACAGGATGCATCCAAGATTGTTCGTACTGGTATAATGCACTCGCTTTTTTCTGTGGCTCTTGAAGAAGCGATTAACGATGGTGGGGTTCTCATTGCACACGAAGCCTTGGTCCAGCAACATCTGGATAAGCAAATACTTGTACGACCGTTTAAAGAGGTCGTGGATTTACCTCAAAAACTGGTTGCGAAAATAACACCTAGTTTTCGCCATTCAGATACTTTTGAGCAAATGCAGCCAATTATCTGTAGCCATATAGGCCCGAAGCTTAGCCAATCTGATTTTGAATCATAGGGGCATGTTTTTCACTGCCAAAAATGAGTCGCCTTAGAAAAATTACTCTACAGATACTAACCGCTCTGCCAAGACATCAAACCGTGTTTGGCCGACCATTGGCTTTGGTGTGAAACCATCCCACTGTAACAGTTCGTCCAACGCCCAATGTGTGGACCAGTTTGGCAACTGAAAATGAACACTCTGTGTGCTGGCAAAACGGTAGATGGGTTCAGAGGTGACCAGGTTAATCGGCAAGCCGTCTGACATGTCATAAATAAGTGAAACCAGCCCAAGGTCATACCCAAGCTGCTCCATGGCGCCCCAGCGAACTGGGTCCAGGGCTATGAAGTCGTTCAATTTTCCAGTTACATAAAGGTAGTCTATATCTTCAAGTGTGCCAGCAAAGGGTTGTTTTGTTTCCCCGTATCCTGCCACGTGATATAGGCTGGCGGTGTTTAAATCCAGTATGGGGCTTTGGCTGTCATGACGCCACTGGGCATCATTCTGTAGGGCCGTAATCACGTCAGTTGCAACCCCTGTACGGTCAGGTGATAAGCTGAAACAGATCCCTCACCATACATTGTAAGGGTCAGCACGCGTCCTGGTACAAGCTCTTCGGGCACAATGATTAGATTAGACAGAAAGGCGGTTCGCGCTGAATGCTTGTAATAAGTGGTTCCAGTAACACCAAGGAACAAAGCGATGGGAATTGTAATTGCTGCCCAAGCCAAAACTGCCTTACGCTTACGAAAAATGATCCATACAAGGATACCGATTGCCAATAAAAGGAAAGGGGACGCAAGTAAGATTAATTGAAGTAAGGAATTAAGTGGTGGTGATGATACCGACATTGTCGCTCTACTTTCTGACTTCAGATTCCAGCTTTGATTTGGCACAAAAAAAGAGAGCTAGGAAAACCTAACTCTCTTTCATTTTTGATCTATCCAGTTTGGCCTAAACCAAACTTTCAATTTCAATCAGTATATTAAGCGTTACCTGCGCCTTCACATACTGGTCCGTCTTTAGTCATAGTTTCAGCAGCACAGCCACCTACAATACCACAACCAGAAAGGAAAAGCAGCGCAACAGCTGCAGCAGCGAATTTTTTCATAATGCCCTCAATAAGCTTATTTGTTCGAACTTTAACCCGTGCCTTATACACCATTTTTCACAAATGTATAAGGTTTTTAGGCCACGAACACACAATTTCTTGTATGTATGTTTCTAATTCACCCTAAGCTGAGCTCTAAGTCCAGCGTTTTTATTATATAAATCACGTGCAAGGCTCAAAGCTCCATTGCCGTCGACCCATGCTGTGTAATAGACCATTTCGACGGGAATCGAGCGTTTTAGATTCACAAACGACGTTTCGCCTGCATTCATGGCCTCTTCTACCTTATCCATGCCCCAATTTTTGCCATCACGCTGCAAAATCCAGTGCGCTAACTCTTTTGCTTTTGCCACACGAACGCAACCAGAACTAGAAGCGCGCTCAACCTTTCCGTACAAAGATCGGTTCGCAGTATCGTGTAAGTAGATAGCATTTGAGTTAGCAAGTGTGAATCGGACGCCACCAAGGACGTTATCTTTGCCTGGTGCTTGGCGCATTCTGACGCTGGATGCTGACTGTTTACTCCAATCAACCGTGGTTGGGTCAGCGACTCGTTTGCCCCTTAAATAGACTTCCATGCCGAATTTGTTGAAATCTGCCGGGTTGGCTTGAAGCTTTGGAAACAGGTCGCGCTCGACGATTGACTTTGGCGCGTTCCAGTCAGGGCTAAACTTCAGGTTTTTAATGCGGTCGGGGCCGGGTGGGGTGTTACGGCCTTCTTTACCCACAATTACCTTTGAGCCCAGAACCTGTTGCCCACCGTCCCAGACCTGTAGGTCAAAGGCGGCGATGTTCACAATGACCAAGGTCCCGCTATCAACCTTAGGGCCAGCTTTAAGACGCAATTGCTCCATTGTTTCTTCAAGTGCACCAAAGTTAGGTGTTTTTGCACCGCGTCGTGACAGACCTTTCAGGGCTGCTGTTTTCATGCGCTGATAAAAGAAGTCCTGTGGCTCTGCCCGTGCCAAACTTGCATCGACTGTGCCTGTTTTCAGGGCTTGAACCAGAATGGCAGCAGCGTTGGAGTGTGCTTGGCGGGTGCGGCCAAACTTAACATCTGACAGGTATTTAATAACGCCTGCGGTTAAAATCACGTCCTTTTCAACCGTCCATCTACCAAGACGACTTAGGGTCTTGGGTAGGTATGAATTTGGCTGCAAGCCGTGTGCCCAAGACTTGGACAGGGCTTCGTGTGCTAATTTGGCTTGATTGGACCAACGCTTTCCACCAACCCAAAGCGGAGACTTTGAAAAAGCCCCGTAAACCTGATCTATTGATGATTGGGAGACATTTGCACGCCCAACAACTTGCGGTACTTCCTGACTGGGGTCAATGTTACCGGTTGTGGTGAAAACCACAGCGTCTTTTGTGCCCAGATTTGCGAACCGTTCAGGCGCATTTGGGTCCCTGGGTGCAACAACGTCACAAGCGGTAAGGAAGAACATAACCGCAAGTGCAAATAGACCCGAAAGCCTGTTCATGCCAAAAACCTTTTTAAAGTTTAAAAAACCAAACACGCGCATTCCTTAACAACTTTATCAATCAAACTTTAGTGAATTTAGCACGGCTTCTTAGAAAACTGAAACACCACAATGCTATCGCAGGCATGACACGTCTATCACAACCACGCGATTTTAGCGTTGTTTCAGACCAGATCATGTTGGTTCAGGGCCTGCCATCGTATTTAGAGTGTCAAAGCATTGTGGTTTAATGTGGGACATAAAAATGCAAGCATCGTCACAATCTGGGTGAACAAACAAGCTTACGCAGTTTATTCTGCCCTTACAGCACCAATGGCAGCCGCATTCACCAGGTCATTGACGCTACAACCCATCGGTAGAACCTGTGCTGGCTTTTCCAAACCGTCCATAATCGGGCCGATCATAATACCATCACCAAAAATACGTAGCAACTTAGCTGAAATGTTTGCCGCGTGCAGACCCGGCATCAACAAGACATTTGCAGGACCGGTTAGGCGGCTGAAGGGGTAGCCCTCTTTCATCAGCTTATAGTTCAAGGCGATATCAACCTGCATCTCACCATCGTATTCGAAATTCACGTCCATCTTGTCGAGTTCTGCGATGGCTTCCAACCCGTCTTTGGTTATTTTTGACGCAGCGTTTCCGAATGTGGAGTAAGAGATTAGGGCAACGCGTGGTTCGTGGCCCATGGCGCGGGCGCGCTCGGCCAATTGACAGGCGATTGAGGCCAGCGTTTTTCCATCGGGACGTGGGTGAATGGTGGTGTCGCCAATAAAGATGGTGCGCCCACGGCTGACAAACAGGTTGTAGCCATATGGAATGCGCTGTTCAGCGGCCCCCATAACAAGACGCAGGTCTTTATAAGTGTCCGAGAAACCACGTGTTAGTCCGGTCACGAAAACATCACCATCCCCCACAGCTACCATGCACGCGCCATAGATATTACGGTCGGTGTTTACCAAGCGCATGGCGTCACGATAC
>JBMYWL010000155.1:0-4482 GCA_049607365.1 Alphaproteobacteria bacterium
CAAAATTTGTATCGAAGAAACAGGAACACGCTACTCAACATTAAAAAACGGAACAAACATCATGACAAGAACAGCACCTTTCCAAGCCGCGTTTTCGCGTGGTGAGTTGTCTCCGCGTGCCTTGGGTCGTTCAGACTTGGCGCAGTATGGCTTTGGTTTGAAAACCTGTCTGAACGCGGTCATTGCACCACGTGGCGAGTTCGAAAAACGGCCCGGAACTCGATTTGTCACCAGTACAAAAAACGACGGTGAAGTCCGGCTGATTCCTTTTGAGGTCTCGGACGATCAGGCCTATATGATAGAAGCTGGGGCTGGGTATTTTCGGTTTTTCTCAAACAGAACACAGGTGCAGGATACGTCGACGGGTCAAGCACATGAAGTGGCAACCCCTTACACCGTCAGTGAATTGAAAGACATCAGCTGGGCGCAATCAGCGGACGTTTTGTACATCTGTCACAAAAACCATCCACCAAAACGATTGGACCGAACGGCAGCAAACTCGTTTGTTCTGACAGATATAGCGTTAAAACGCGGTCCGTTTGACCCGCTGAACACTGATCCAAATTGTCAAATTTACCACGATACCATATCTCAAACTTTGAAATTTGTCGGTTGTGCGCCCCTGACCGCGAGTGATGTTGGCCGTTCTGTCCGCATATGGACAGGGCTTCAATGGGTCGATGAGGTGATATTCGCGGTCGTGTCGCCCACTGAGGCTATTTATGAGGGCTTTGGTACTTTGGTACCGAACGGGTCTGGGACAGGGCCAACGCCTGATTGGCAGCTCGGGTCTTTCTACACTGGGAACTATCCCGCAGAGGTGGTGTTTCACGAAGATCGTTTGGTGTTTGCGAACACCAAAACCAATCCACAAACGTTTTGGATGTCGCAGTCGGGTGCGTATCATGACTTTATGCCCTCCACGGACGCTGGCGTGGTTGAAAACACCTCTGCGATACGCGGTGTGTTGAATGATCGTGAAGTCAACGCCATCCAGTGGTTGCTTTCGGTCGACAACCAACTGTTGATTGGCACGTCGTCAGGGCCATGGAGCGTTTCGGCAGGTGTCGATTACAACGGTTTGACGCCGGGTTCGGTTCGTATGCATCGCCAATCCAAGGCGGCATCATCACCCATACGCCCTTTGTTGGCTGGGCCGAGCGTGGTTTATGCACACAGGTCACGCCGAAAACTGTTGGCACTTGACCCAGACGCTGAATTTGGACGTTTCACATCACCCAACCTGAACCTGTTGGCGGACCATATGTTGGACGAGGGCGTGACTGCGCTCGCCTATCAAGAGGAGCCATACAGCATCATTTGGTGCCAGCTGGAAAATGGTGAATTGGCGGGCTTAACCTATGACCCGTTACAAAAGGTTTATGCGTGGCATCGGCACACGTTGGGTGGTCAAGGGCTTGTGGAGGCTTTGCAAACCATTCCGGAGCCAGACTTGGTCGGGGACTTTCCAACTGGTGATGATTTATGGTTGGTGGTTAAACGAACTGTGGGTGGACAAGAACGACGATACATTGAGCACCTAGGCGGATACTGGGGACACAGGTCCAACATGGCGCAGGCAGCCTTTGTTGATTGCGCGGGTTCTTACAGCGGTGCTGCCGTTACATCAGTTTCCGGCTTGTCGCATTTGGAAGGGGAAACCTTGTCGGTTTTGGCCGATGGTTGGGTGGATGCACCTGCACAAGTTTCTTCAGGTACTGTGACGCTGGGACGACCCACAGCAGACGTAACCGTGGGTCTGCCATATGAAGCTAAGGGTGAGTTGTTAGATTTGTCATCTGGCGCTGCAAACGGCACGTCAATCGCCAAAAGCAGGCACTTGTACGAGGTGTTTGTGAAAGTCTGGCGTAGCTTAGGTTTTTGGGCTGGTCCTGACGCTGCACATTTGAAAGAGTTTCAGTTTCGTAACCGACCATCACCACAAACTCAGTTTGTGGAGCCTGAAACCACAGACATACGCATCGCACGGGATGAAGGGGGCTGGGAACGCCAAACACGGTTTTCATGGCGGCACGCCGAACCCTTGCCATTGGTAATTTTGGCCTTGAGTCTGCGCGTTGCAACAAGTGATTAAGTGGGCCAAGACACAGAAATATTATGTAGTTGATACGGAGAAGATCAAAGTGAAAAACAGAATTTACATAACCGCTTTATGGGCGGTTTTTTTGTGCCTCTCTACATGTGGACTGGCTCAACCAGCATTGGCCGAAAGCTATTTCAGTCCGCCGTCACAATCGGCCATGTCTAGCTTCAATACGTTCTTGCAAGCAGTGGCGACGGCGTTGTTTGCCACCTGTGTCGCTGGCATTTGGCGCATGAATGCTCAATTGACCTCAATGAATGCGCGTCTGACCAATGCAGTGACATACATTGATCAGCGCCTGAACGATCAACATCAACGCCTGCTTTATCAGGAAAGGAAAAACACATGAGCAGCTTTTTCAAGAACAATCGCAGCGGTGCTGGTCCTTATAGCATTAGCGCTAAGGGGCTGGCGTTGGTGAAGGAATTTGAAGGCTTGTATTTGGATGCGTATCTTGACCCTGTTGGTATTTGGACAATCGGGTATGGCAACACTGGGCCAGAGGCTTATCAAGGAAACAAGATCAGCCGTCGACGCGCAGATGAACTGTTGGCGCAAGATATGTTTGAGTTCGAGCAAGCCGTTTTGTCGCTTGTGCGTGTTCCACTTAACCCGAACCAGTTTGATGCACTTGTTTCTTTCGCCTTCAATGTGGGTGAGTACGGCCTTCAAAAGTCAACCTTGTTGCGCCTGTTAAACAGCGGAAACTACGCTGGTGCCGCCAAAGAGTTTCATCGTTGGAACAAGGGAACAATTGGCGGTGAAAAAGTTGTGCTTCGCGGTTTGACCAGAAGACGGGCGGCGGAGGCCAACCTGTTTTTATCGCCAACACTACCACGTAGAAACATAAACGATAGCCGCACTGTTAAGGCTGGAAAAGTTGCAGCTGGCGCCACGACCTGCGCTGCTTTGACAGAGGTTGTCCGCAGTCTGGAGCCTGTTAGCCCGCTGTTGAACACCATCACCCAAACGGCACCGACGGTTTTGATTGCGTTGATCGGTGCGGGCCTATTCTGGATGCTATGGGCGCGTTACGACGATCACCGAAAGGGGTTGAGATGAGCATATTAACATCTATTTTGAAACCTTGGAGCTTGTGTGGAGTGTTTGTTTTGACATCCCTGACTTTGGGGAAGTTGTATTTTGATATGCGTGACGAAAACACGCGGTTGATTTTGAGGATGAGTGATTATGAAGACAAAACAGGACACCTGCAAACCCAAGTTAAGGCGTGCATGCTGGGTCGCACTAATCGTGATGCCCTTGTTGACTGCTTGCGGGCGGGAAACTGTGACGGCGGATAAACCTTGCTTTGAAATGCCGGAAACGTATTCCAGCAATGATGCTGCACTGGCTGATCAACTGGTTTCGGCACCACGTGAAACCGTAGAAGCTATCGGCCAGCTAGCCCAAATTCGAAGAGTGGCGAAGTGTTAAGGTTCTCTGGATAAGCCCAAACGTTCCAAATCAGCTTCGTATGCGGCCCATATCTCGGCTTGTTCCTTACCCAGTTTGTACAGAACCTCCCACGTGTAAAAACCCGTGTTGTGCAGATCATCAAAGTTGATCTGTACAGCATAATTACCAATTGGTTTTATGGCCATGATGCCAACGTGTTTACGGCCCGGAATGGTTTTCTTTTCAGATGGACTGTGCCCCTGAACTTCAGCGGAGGGGCTTTCCACACGCAGATACTCTGCGGGAAGCTCAAAAACCTCTCCTGTGTCAAAAGTGACGCTTAAGACCTTTGTGGAAGATGCGTAACTTAAGTCTGTGACGCTGGGTGAGTTCATAATGTCGTTTCCGGTTTTACAGTCGGTCGTTTTAAAGCCTTATTACTAAGGCAACAGAAACACTATTGTAAAAGCATGAAAGACAAAGGCAATGATTTCAACGAAGTTGTTCAAGAATATGTTGAAAGGCGTCGCGGTTTCGGCTCTGGCGGTTCTAATGAGCAGTGCATCTTACGCACAGGAAGTAACCTTAACCCTTCACCATTTTTTGGGTCCAAAATCACCTTCACATAAAGATTTTTTGGCACCTTGGGCAAAGCGAATTGAAGATGCGTCTGAAGGCCGCATTAAAATTGAAGTTTTCCCGTCTATGTCTATGGGTGGCAAGCCAGGCGACCTTTATGGTCAGGCGCGCGACGGTGTTGCGGACATTACCTGGACACTAACAGGCTACACACCTGGCGTTTTCCCACGTTCAGAAGTCTTTGAACTGCCGTTTGTTCACCAAAACTCTGCCGCTGTTACCAATCAGGCTATTGCTGAGATCTTTGACGAACACCTAGCCGATGACTTTACAGGTATTAAGCCATTGTTGATCCACGTTCATGCGGGTCAAGCGGTGCACACTGTTAACCGCCCAATTCG
>JBMYWL010000156.1:0-4468 GCA_049607365.1 Alphaproteobacteria bacterium
CGATGGACTTGGACATTTTCTTACCGTGCTGGTCCAACACAAAACCGTGGGTCAAAACACCATCGTAAGGCGCACGACCACGTGTACCACAAGACTCAAGCAAACTTGTGTGGAACCAACCACGATGCTGGTCCGAACCTTCAAGGTACAGGTCTGCTGGCCATTTTAGCTCTTCGCGCTTTTCAAGCACAAAAGCGTGAGTTGAGCCAGAGTCAAACCAAACCTCAACAACGTCTTTAACTTGCTCAAAATCATCTGGATTATAGTCATTGCCTAACCAACGCGACATGGGCGAGTTAAACCAAACGTCGCCACCTTCCTTGTCAAAGGCGTCAGCAATGCGATCAACAATCTTTTGATCACGCAGCGGTTCGCCGGTTTCTTTGCTAACAAAAATTGGCAGTGGAACACCCCAAACACGTTGTCGCGAAACACACCAATCGGGACGACTGGCGATCATCGCCGACAAACGCTGCTGCCCACGTGGCGGGTAAAACGCTGTGTCATCCAGCGCTTTCAATGCCTTATCCCGCAGGTCATTGGTCTCCATAGAGATAAACCACTGGGATGTGTTACGGAAAATAAGCGGTGCTTTTGAGCGCCATGAGTGCGGGTAAGAGTGCTCTTGCTTACCCTTAGCCAGCAAGTTACCAGCGTCAATCATCGCTTTCAGAATTGGGCCCAAGGCTGTGCCTTGCTTGCCCTTGCTGTCATAAACCGACAAACCCGCAAACATTGGCACGTGCTTGTAGTAAAAACCGGCTTCATCAACCGTTTGCGGCACTTCCATGCCGTGCTCAAGGGTTGCAAGCTCCCAATCTTCAACACCGTGACCAGGGGCAATGTGGACGATACCCGTACCAGCTTCTGCTGTTACATAATCACCATGATACATAGGGACATCGTGCTCAAAACCCATTCCGCTGAGAGGGTGAGCTGCGATGGTACCTGTTAAGTCACCTGCATCATCAACACGTGCTAAATCAACGATCTTCGCCTGCTTGGCAACTGCTTCGGCCAAATCATCTGCAACAATCAGCTTTTCACCTACCGTGGCCAAGCTGCCTTCAGCAACTTCCTTAACTTCATAAATGCCGTAGGCAAGATCTTGGTTAAAGGCCATTGCACGGTTGGCCGGAATGGTCCAAACGGTGGTGGTCCAGATGACCACAGAGGCACCCGCAAGTTTCGGGTTGGGTGAAGACACAACCGGAAACTTAACCCAGATTGTTACGGACTTATGATCGTAGTATTCAACTTCGGCATCTGCCAAAGCCGTCTTTTCAACCACTGACCAAAGTACGGGTTTAGAGCCGTTGTACAAACCACCGTTCATCAGGAACTTGCCAAGCTCACGAACAATCGTGCCCTCTGACTCAAAGTTCATGGTTTTGTACGGGTTGACCCAGTTGGCCTCGATGCCCAAACGCTTGAACTGTGGGATTTGCTTTTCAATCCAGCTTGCAGCGAAATCTCGACATTCCTGACGGAACTCAACCACGTCAACATCGTCTTTGTCTTTGCCAGCGTCGCGGTATTTCTCCTCAACCTTCCATTCAATTGGAAGTCCGTGACAGTCCCAACCCGGCACATAGTGCGCGTCATAGCCGGTCATTTGACGTGAACGGTTGATGACGTCTTTCAGAATTTTGTTAAGCGCGTGACCAATGTGAATGTCGCCGTTCGCGTATGGAGGGCCATCGTGCAGGATATATTTTTCGCGACCTTTAGAGTCCTCACGCAAACGATCAAACAGCTTTAGATCAGCCCAAAATTTAATCCAGTCGTGCTCGCGTTTTGGCAAATTGCCGCGCATAGGGAAGTCGGTTTTGGGTAGGATAACAGAATTTTTGTAGTCTTGAGACATGTCGTCTTCTACTTCTTTTGGTTTGGTCTGGTTTCGATTGGCATTTAAAACCATCGATCCCCGTATTTATTACGGGGTCCAATAATTAGGGTTCTGCATAAATATAAATGGACCCCGCAACAAGTGCGGGGATCGTATTATTGATAAGCCATTGCATTATCTTTAGCCAAAATGCTTACCTCGCTTTAAGCAAGCGCCAGTTGATTGCATCTTTCAAGGCTTGGTACGAGGCATCAATAATGTTGGTCGAAACACCAACCGTGCGCCAGGTCAAACCAGATGTCGGGTCTTCAGATTCTATTATAACTCTTGTCTTGGCACCAGTTGCCGCCTGTGGATCTATAATACGAACCTTATAGTCAACCAAGCGCATGCTTTGCAGGACAGGATAAGGCGTGTGCAATGTTTTGCGCAAAGCCTCGTTCAAGGAATCTATAGGACCACGGCCAATGCCAGCTTCTGCTTGGGCCTTACTACCAACATCCAACTGAACGAGTGCTACTGAATCTGTCACCCATTCTGACTTTGAATTTAGGCGACGCTCATCGATGACACGGAAACGGTCGAGCTTGAAAAACTCAATTTCCTTGCCTTCAACAATGCCACGAACAAACAATTCGAAAGATGCTTCTGCACCGTCGAAGGTCAGACCGTCTTCTTCCTCGACCTTTTTGACCTTCTCTAGTATCTGACCAACACGCGGATCTTTGGGGTCTATTTCTATCTCGAAATCATTCAGATAGGTGATCAGATTTGAACGACCCGCTTGGTCGGACATAACTATGTGACGTTTGTTACCCACAGAATCAGGTGCAACATGTTCATACGTCGTTGGGTCACGCATAATCGCAGAGACATGAAGTCCCGCCTTGTGTGCAAAAGATGAAGCACCAACAAACGGTGCATATGTGTCACTTGGGCGGTTCAAAATATCGTCAAGCATGCGCGAAACAGAGGTTAAGGTTTTCAACCCCTCGTCAGACACGCCCACTTCATATTTTGTCTTCAGCTTCAAATTCGCAATGATCGTCAAGATGTTTGCGTTACCGCAACGCTCGCCAAGGCCGTTCAACGTTCCCTGTACGTGACGTGCACCAGCTTCCACAGCGACCAACGAATTTGCAACCGCACAACCCGTGTCATTGTGAAAATGAACGCCAAGCTTATCACCCGGAATGTGTTTCAGCACTTCCTTAACCACTCGTTCTACGTCAAATGGCAAAGTGCCACCGTTGGTATCACACAGAACCACCCAGCGCGCGCCAGCATCCAGCGCTGCTTTCAAAGCGGAAATAGAATAATCAGGGTCTTGGGCGTAACCATCAAAAAAGTGCTCTGCGTCATACAAAGCCTCGGCACGATTTGCAGCAGCGTGGCGAATGGAATCAGCGACCATACGCAAATTCTCTTCGGGCTCAATTTGCAGCGCGACCTTAACCTGATGGCTTGATGATTTACCCACCAAACACGCAGCGTCTGACTTTCCCTGAAGTACCGCCGCCAACACTGGGTCATTCTCAGCAGAGCGACCAGGACGACGGGTCATGCCAAATGAAACAAGCTTGGCATTTGATAAGACAGGCGGGTTCAGGAAAAACTGATCATCGGTGGCGTTTGCACCGGGCCAACCGCCCTCAATATAGTCAATACCCAGTGTGTCGAGTGCGTGAGCAATCGTAACTTTGTTGGCAGCTGTGAAGTCAACACCTTGGGTCTGCGCACCATCACGCAGCGTGGTGTCAAACAAGTGGATATAGTTTGGATTATCAGAAGACATGAGATCTATCGGCAATTTATTGAATTTATTCAGATGCGTCTGAGTGACGCGCAAGTGTGCTTTCCCAACCCTGTATTAAAGAGTTGGGCGAATAATTCGACCTATAATTGCAATTAGGTGGCTGATAGAAGTCATAAGCTTATAATGGGAGTCCTTGGCGAGAAGTCAAGTTGAAGGAGGCAAGCAGCCTCCTAAACCCGTCGCCAGCCTGTTTTGCCCGCAGCATCTTCCATAACAATACCCATCTCGGTTAGCTTGTCGCGCAAACGATCTGCCTCTGCCCAGTTTTTGTCAGCACGCGCTTGGTCACGCGCAGCAACAAGTGCGTCGATTTCCGCATCTTCATCAGAAGCTGGACCCTTGAACCACTGTTCAGCGTCTTGTAACAATAGCCCAAGCAGTTCTGCCGATGCTTTAAGGTCAGCGCCATTGCCTTCACCCGCCAACTCGTGCAACACGGCAATCGCCTGTGGTGTGTTAATGTCATCGCTCAACGCTTCAAGGAAGCGTGCATCAACTTTGCCCTCACCAGTGGCATCAGCGACCACACGATACATGCGGTCCAACTGGGTTTTTGCTTCACCCAACTTGGTGTTGTTAAAATCCAGTGGTGCGCGGTAGTGACCAGACAGCAAGGTCATGCGGATTGCTTCGCCCGTGTGCCCTTCTTCTAACAGTTGATGCGGTGTGAAAAAATTACCAAGTGACTTGGACATTTTCTCACCATTTACGGTCACGTAACCATTGTGCATCCAGTAATTTGCCATTTGGTCTGTGTCGTTCGCGCAGCAAGACTGAGCGATTTCATTTTCATGGTGTGGAAA
>JBMYWL010000157.1:0-4184 GCA_049607365.1 Alphaproteobacteria bacterium
CTTTTTTCTGATGACATTGGAAAACAGAGTGGCCGCAGAGAAGGACTGTTCGTCAACAAGCACATGCAACTTGCCATTATAGGCTTTTTTACCAAATGATTTACCTATGTGATTGTAGCGATGCCCACCTGGGACAATTTTGCGACGTTGAAATTTTCGCCCGTTGTAGATCCAACGGTTGATACTTTTGCGAAGCTTTTCCTGTTCTCTTCTTTCTTTTTTGGACTTCGGTTGGAACAGGCTGTCTTTTTTAAACTGGCCTTGTTTGAAATGCAGGTACTCCGGCATTCTGTGGGAGGTGTTGATCAGGTTGGCCACAAGAAAAGATGCGTTTTTGATAAACCCGCCTTTGTTACTGCGAATATCGATGATCAAATCCGTCGGATTTTGTTTTTTGATGCGTTTGAATTGTCTGTCTAAAGCTTTTTCAAATTCATCAATCGGGTTGTGAAAGCTGGGAATGCGCAAGACGGCAATTTTCTTCTTTTCACGCCATTTCAGTACGATTCTATCGTTTTCGTAATAATAACTCGGGGTCAGGCTACCAATATTATTTCCGTTTTCTTTAACACTAGCATCCCGAATGACAATCTCACGCTCTTTGCCATCTTTGTCCAAAATGGTCATGTTTGTCGAACGATCTTGTGTTTTGGCATAGTATAAGTGCGAAAATTCAACCGCAGCAAAGCTCCTGGCAGACGTTTTGTTACCACCGTCAATACATATCAATTCCGCCAGTTCATCTAAAACCTCGGAAGCGTCTCGTCCGTCAATTCTTAAAACTTCTGGCTTTTTACCTAGTCTGTAAACGTTGCCATCAAGCAAGATTTTATGCTCAGTCAGTTTTAGTGAATAATGTGACATGCTCTGATAAGGGATTTGCGAGCAGGTGTGCCCCTCACCAACTTGAGCGAAGGCCTTCCTTAGGAAAATTGCGAATTCCTCGACCTCAATCTCATCGCCAACCTCTTTTATCTGGTTTCTAATGTCTTTGAAAACAGCGTTAATCTCTTTCGTCGTGGGGTAAAGGCCGTAGTTGGGGAAATGTCGTTTCAACAACGTTTGAGCGTTGTCAAAATCAGCCAATGCCATTTTCGCTGTGAATTCAGTTTTTGACGGGCGCTTGAAAGGTTTTCTTGGTGGGCGTGGCTTAGATGGGGGTAGATCAATAATCGGGCTGTCCAAGTCGTTGCCTTGTAAGGCCCAAATCAGCTTTTCCACGCGCGCCTCAGGGCGTCTGAAATACTCTTTGTTTGTAAGACCAATTTTCACGTCCGGTTCGAACGCCGTCGGGTATGAATCCTGTTCTTCAAAGGCAGTTTCGTTTGTTAAATAACACTCGTAAGGCAGAGTCATTTTAATGTCAGAACCAGCTGGCTTAAACTTCATATCTGACGTTTCACAAACGCGATCAGCTAGGCCATGTGCCGTTGATCCATATATTTCTGCGTCACTGTGCTCGCGAATTTTCGCAGCCAAAAATGTGGCAATGGAACTCGTTTGATCGTCAACCAAAACCGAAAGAGCACCACTGAAAACTTTGTTCTTGTTATAAATGGCGGTCTGTTTCCCTCTAAATCCGTGTGGAATGGCAGCATTTTTTGGCTTTTTGTTTCCATTCAGCAATCGTCTGTTTTTAATCTTCAAACGGGAATTTAATTGCCGAACTTCCTTGGCGGGCTTTGGGAAATGGACTGTGTTCTTTACAATCGAATTGTTTAGAAAGTGGGGGTATCTAAGCAATGGTTTCTTAACGTCGATAAGGTAGGAGGCCAAGACTTCTGCGTTTTTTATGTTGCCGCCTTCGACGCCCGATAGATCAACAAGGAACTCGTCAGGGTTCTTTTTGTACAGACGTTTGAAAATTTGCTTCAGTCTCTGTTCAAATCGTTGGCTGTTTGCAGTTAAGGAATTAACCTTCAAAATCGCGATGCCATTTTTAAAGCGCAGGGACGGATAAAGTGATTTGTACTTAGCTAAAGACTTGAAGGTGCCCGCAGCTTTCTTACCTTCCTTAAGCCGTCTCTTAGAGAAAGTTAATTCGCGCTCCTTACCTTCCACGTCGAGCACGCTAAGGGTTGCTTCAGACTTTTCCCCGTTCAACAGCTTGTAATAGGAATTGAAATTATGTGCTGTTTGGCTTTTTGCACGGAAACTCGTTTTGTCATGCACACAGGTAAACTTGGCAAAGTCAGCTAAGACATCAGCAACAGGTTTGCCGTCGATCTTGGTCACTTGTGGTCTGTCTTGAATGCCGAGTTTTTCCCCTTTGGCCAACGAAACGTTAAGCAATACAGCATCATCGAGAAGTTTCAGGTGTAGCCCGTTTGGCTTTTCTTGTGGAAGCTCAACGCAGGTGTCTCCATCACCAACGAATGCGACGGCCTCGCGAAGTTTAGCCGTGAATTTCGACTGAGTGAGTTTTTTGTCACCGCTTTCTAACTCTGCTCGTAAGGCTTTGAATTTTTCATCAATTTGTTTGGCTGACGGATACAAGCCGTAATTCGGATAATGACGTTTCAACAGGTATTTGGCTTTGTCAAAATCTGCCAGCGTATATACGTGGTCAACGGGCCTTGTTTTCTTGGTCGCAGGTTTAGCGTCGTCAGATTTAGGTAAACGCTTGATCAAGCTAAGCAACTGAGGGTCGTGATCTTTTTGGTAGTCGACAAGCTTTTGCGGCAATCTGACGTCGGTGCGGAACAGTAGCTTGTAAGCTTTCTTGCGCGGAAATGACTTCACCCCAATTAAAAAACAGTCATATGGAATCTGTAATTTCAATTTTGACTTCGGTAAATAAAACGCTAAATCAGGTTTTTCGCAACCGCGGTCACGTAAGCCATTTGCGGCTTCACCGTAAATTGGAGTTTTTATTTTCTTGGCTAGCCTATCAGCAAAAATGGTCGCGATCGAAGACGTGTTTTCATTCGTTAGAATGTGAATTTTGCCAGTGAAATTTGCTTTGTAAGTATATTTATAGGTTTCGGATAATCGAACTCCACCTGGGATCACCAAGTTTTTGGTTACCTTGCTTGCCTCACTGATTTTTTTGTTGATGCGTCTTAGGTGGAAGTCATCGCTTTTTTGTTCAGATTTTGATTTGCCCCGGTACAAATCTTTCTTGCTAATTTGCTTGGTTTTTAAGTGGGGGAACCTTTTGATCGGCTGAGTTTCATCGGTAAAGTAAGGTTCAAGCACTGCGGCGTTTTCGACTTCGCCACCATCATTATCCCTGATGTCGATAATCAGATGCTTCACCTTCTTTCGCTTTAGCTCTGACAGCGTTCTAAGCAACTTTGTTTCAAAGGACTGCTTGTTGCCTGCAAAAGAGCTGATTTTTAAGACGGGTGTATTCTTTTGCCAAATGAGATCAATTGGTTTTGATTTTTTTGACAATATCTTCAGGGTGCCAACGTGTGCGCCGTTTTCTCTAACCGCCGTTCCTGAAATCGACAGGCGACGTGTCTTGCCTGCAACATCGATTAGGGTGAAAACGCTTTGTCCTGAATAGCCTTTTAAGGAGGTGTGAATGTTAACGAATTCAGATGCAGCTTTACTTTTGGCACTTCGGTAGGAGTTGCTGAGGCCGCAGGTGTATTTGGCGAAGCGGGACAAAACTTTATCTATTGGCTGACCATTAAAGCTTATAACCTTGGGTCGATGAAAAGACGGTTTCCCAGATAATTTCAGTGAAACATCCATGAAAACCGCGTCTTGCGCGAGCTTCAGTTGATAGGCGCCTTTTGCATTTACTGCCAAATCAGAACAGGTGTCTCCATTGCCAATTTGTCCAATGGCAGATCGTAACAACAGTGCAAATTTTAACCGATTGGGGTTTTCACCAAGTTCTTCAATCTCTTGACGTATTTTGGCGTGCGTGGTTCTAAGTTGGGCGGTAGTTGGTGACAACCCGAAATTTGGGTAGTGTCTTTTGGCAAGTTTTATCGCTAAATCATACTCGGTTAAGGCGTCCTTTAAGGATAGCTTTGAACCGCCGGCATTTGCGACCGTGACTTTGTCTAAGGCTTCAACTTTTTTCAAACTGAAATTAGCCAAGGAAACTTTGCCTGACAATGTCTCAATCAGCAGCGCAATTTGTGGGTCTTTATATTTTTGTGCGTCTTTAACAGAAACCTTAATGGGGTTGTCAGGCCGAAGGATTGGATCGTATTTCTGTTTACGCT
>JBMYWL010000157.1:4214-4442 GCA_049607365.1 Alphaproteobacteria bacterium
CAAAAATGAACTGTGGCTTGTTGCAGCCTCTGTCAACCGGACCAATAGCGCTTGAACCGTGTAGTTTCGCATCTGCTTCTTCTTTCAACTTATTGGCCAAGACGGTGGCAACGGCAGAGGTTGTTCCATCAATCAGGACATGAAGTTCACCGTTAAATAGAGTTTTCGGGTTCGGTCTGCGTTCTTTAGAATAGCTAAATCCATTTGGCCAAGCTTTTAGACGGTCTC
>JBMYWL010000158.1:0-4440 GCA_049607365.1 Alphaproteobacteria bacterium
CGTGAAAACGGCGAATGTTGTCGGCTGAATATTCCAGCACGCTGATGAACTCCGGGTCAAGCGTGTTAAAGGCCGCGTCAAAGTCAGCCTTGGTCGCAGCAATTTGGTCTAGGCCTATGTCAGCCTTGTCGAAGCGTTTGGCAAAACGGGCCAAGGCAACGTCACCTTCCGACCGCACTTCTTCAATCAGCGGTTTGACCTGCTCGATAAACGGTTCAAGGTCGTCTTCTGCACGCGCGAGTAAAACTTCACGTTCAGTTGGAGATAGCTTTGATAGGTGGTGTAAGGCGACGGTAGGGTATGACATAAATTTTTCTGTACTGTTCCAACCCTTGACTTGATCAAGGGTCCAGCTATGTGATTTGGTGTATGTTTTCTGGGCTCTGGATCAAGTCCAGAGCAGGTACACAGGCTAAAACAAGCTACCTTGCTCCAGTATTGATTTAGTTGGTTTAGGCTTTTTTTTACTTGGTTTTGGGTCTGGTATTGGCGGGGTAGTCATATGCGACAAGGTTTTGCGTCCGTCGAAAAACTCCAGCTCGATACCCTCATCAGGCACCGCACTAGCAGAGGTCAACAACTGTCCGTCATGGCTCCAAACACGGGCATATCCACGCTCTAAAGCTTTTGTCTCTGCAAGTTCGAACGACTTCAATTTTGCAAAATTGCTTTCAAGGTCGCGCTGGCTTTCGTTGACCAATCGCTTCAATGCTGTGGGCATGCGGGTATCAGCACTCAAATTGCTTAGTCTGGATTTGGCTTGGTCTAATTGACGGCCAACAGCTTGGGGCAGGCGTGACAAGGCATCACTCAGGTTTCGGTTGGCCGTTTGGTGACATTGGCTTAGGGCGCGGTCGGCACGCAAGCTTAAGTCATCAAGACGTTGGCTTAAGTTTTCAAGTGCACGCTCGGGGTTTATCAACCCACGTGACATGCCTTCAAGGGCTTGTTGCTTTTGGCCAACGTTACGGCGAATGGCGGACTTGGCGCGCAGTTCGGTTTCATCCAGATACGCAATCAGGTTTTCACGCACTGGCACGGCCATTTCTGCGGCGGCAGTTGGGGTTGGTGCACGCTTGTCCGAAACGTAGTCAATCAGGGTCGTGTCTGTTTCGTGACCAACTGCGGATATGGTCGGAATGCTGCAATCAGCCACGGCGCGAACCACAGCTTCCTCATTGAAGCACCACAGGTCTTCTAGTGATCCACCACCACGCGCGACGATTAACACATCGGGTTTGCGAATTTGCCCCAATGGGTCCAGCTGATCAAAACCGCGAATGGCCTGGGCAATCATTTCGGCAGCACCCTTGCCCTGAACCTGAACAGGCCACACCAAAACATGGCTTGGAAACCGGTCGCGCAAGCGGTGGCAAATGTCACGAATAACCGCACCAGTGGGGGAAGTAACCACGCCAATGGTGCGTGGGATGAAGGGTAACTCTTGCTTGCGACTTTGGTCAAACAACCCCTCGGCTTGAAGTTTTCGTTTTCGGTCTTCAAGAAGTTTTAACAGCGCGCCTTCGCCCGCAAGCTCCATGCTTTCCATAACCATTTGGTATTTGGAAGAACCCGGGAAGGTTGTCAGACGGCCTTCAACTATGACCTCCATTCCTTCTTCAGCTTTAACAGACAATCGACTGACTGTGCCACGCCACGCAACAGCATCCAACACAGATTTATCGTCTTTAAGCGTTAAATAAAGGTGGCCAGATCTGGCATAGGTCGGACGTGAAATTTCACCACGAATACGCACACGGCCAAAGGCCTGCTCGACCGTGCGTTTAACGGCGTTGCTGACTTCTGATACCGACTGGATCTGTAAATTCGTGCCGACAGGCTCGGAAAGGGATGTAGCCATAAGAATTTCGTACCTACCTAATTTCCAAAGCATATGTAAGTTGGCGACGAATGTCATCAAAGTTAGAGTTGAAGAGGTTGGGCTATGCGTATCTTGGTTGTCGGTGGTGGTGGTCGTGAACATGCCTTGTGTTGGAAACTGGCCCAATCACCCAAAACAACGGCCCTTTTTTGTGCGCCGGGTAACGCTGGAACATCCAACGTTGCAACCAACATCAACCTTAAGGCTGAAGACACTGCGGGTTTGGTTGCCTATGCGCGTGACAATCAGATTGATCTGGTTGTGGTGGGGCCGGAGGTGCCCTTGGTAGCAGGTTTGGCCGATGACCTTAAAAGCCAAGGCATAGCCTGTTTTGGATGCTCGGCTGAAGCGGCCAAGCTGGAAGGCTCAAAGGCTTTCAGCAAAATTGTTATGGACGAAGCGGGCATTCCAACTGCGGCATATGCTGAATTTGATGATGCCGAAACTGCAAAAGCCTATGTTCGTGAACAGGGCGCGCCGATTGTTATAAAAGCAGATGGCTTGGCGGCTGGAAAAGGTGTTGTTGTTGCCATGACGCTGGATGATGCGCTGGGTGCTGTTGATGAGCTTCAAGCTTATGGAAGCCGTATGATCATCGAAGAATTCATGACGGGTCCTGAATTGTCGTACTTTGCGCTTAGCGATGGCACCACTGCTGTGGGTTTGACATCTGCCCAAGACCACAAGCGCGTAGGTGACGGAGACATTGGCCCCAACACAGGTGGTATGGGTGCGTTTTCACCAACCGCATACTCAACAGATGAAACCCACAACCAGATTTTGCAAACGGTCGTTCAGCCAACAATCGATCTTATGGCCAAGCGCGGTACGCCTTTTGTGGGTGTGTTGTTTGTGGGTCTTATGATGACCGAGACTGGCCCAAAGGTGGTGGAATTTAACGTGCGTTTCGGTGACCCTGAATGCCAAGTTTTAATGCAGCGAATGAAATCTGACCTTGCGCCTTTGTTAATGGCCGCTGCAACTGAGAACTTGAAGGGTCAAACTGTCGAGTGGCACGAAGAGACAGCCTTGACAGTGGTGCTCGCCAGCAAAGGTTACCCGGGATCGTATGAAAAAGGCACAGCTATTAACTCTTTGCCAATGGATAATGAAGCCTTGACTGTGTTTCATGCGGGAACAACTGATGAAGAGGGCATGTTGCAAGCAGCTGGCGGACGTGTGTTGAACATTACAGCACGTGGCAAAACCGCACGCGAAGCCCGTGACAAGGCTTATGACGCCATTCAGGATGTGAATTGGCCAAATGGCTTTTGGCGAAATGACATCGCTTGGCAGGCCTTATGACAAAAAGCCAGATCTCACGAATTAGCTTGTTGGTGCCATCTTATGAACGGGGCATAGAGTTTTATGTCGATGTCATGGGTTTTAAGCTGATTGAAGACACTGATTTGGGTGCTGGAAAACGCTGGGTCGTGGTTGCACCTGACAAAGAGGTTGGAACGGACTTGTTGTTGGCAAAAGCTGCAAACCCAGAGCAAATGGCGGCGGTTGGCAACCAATCTGGTGGACGCGTATTTCTTTTCCTGAACACAGATGACTTTGATGGGGAATATGCACGCTTGAAAACTGCGGGTGTAAAATTTCTGGAACAACCGCGTGAAGAACCTTATGCAAAGGTTGTGGTTTTCGAAGACCCTTTTGGCAACAAATGGGATCTGTTGGAAACAAAAAATCTCACACCATAAGTGCTAAAAAGTTGTAATTTGCAGACGTGTTTGAATTTTACGCTTAAGTTATATTTGAAATCCTTTATTACGTTTAGTTATAAAATTTCAAAAACGAATGATTTAAGGAATGGGTATGTTTACATTATTTTTTCCTTAAAATACTGTTGAATCTAAATAGAAAGTTAGTTTTGCATGACGGATTTTTTGAAGAAAATTATTGTCCTTTACCAAAGAATCTGGCGCCCAAATCATGTTGTCATTTCTGGAATTAAAATATATTCAGGGCCGCAGGTACCCAAAAAAATACGTCGCCAGCTATTTAAGTTTCGGCATGAAACAGAGGAGCTGCAATACTTGCCCAGCCTTATTGAAAAGGGTGACTGTGTCATTGAATGTGGTGCCGGAATTGGTGCGACAACGGCAATGATTGGCAAGATTGTTGGTTCAAAAAGTCTTATCTCGCTGGAACCGAATGCTAACGCACATAACATTATCCACAAAACACTAGATTTAAATGGTGTCTCGACAAGAGTGAGGTCGCAAGCGATCTCTTGTGACGAGAAGGGCTTGGATATTTACATGATGGTAAACTGGCTTTCCAGCAGCTCTACACAGCGTAGTGATGAAGCAGTTAAAGTTCACGTTCAAACGACAACTTTGCAAAAACTTCAACATGAACTAAACGCAAATGTTTTAGTGATAGATGTTGAAGGCGCTGAAGTTGAAGTGTTGACTGAGGAGTCACTTCAAGGTTTCGCTAAGTTGCTAATTGAATTTCACCCACACATTGTAGGTGAAAAAAGTGCGAACGAGCTGAAATCCAATTTATTAAGTTGGGGTTTTGAAAATATTTCGCCGCTTGAACCCAAT
>JBMYWL010000159.1:0-4426 GCA_049607365.1 Alphaproteobacteria bacterium
ACATCTCGTACTAATTTTATTTCTAGAGTTCGCGCAACAATGCAAGAAATTTATCCGGGTTTGGTTGCCAAATCACAAAACAGATTTCCGAGCCTGAAATATGATATTGGAAGTGTTAACCAACTTGCGTCACCTATTTTTGGTGCCGGATTTTACTACAAAACTTTTTTTGAATTTGGCCATAAGGGCTGGATGTTTTTTGAAGGTATTATTCGCAAAGCTGCGGGCATTGGTAAAGCTTCACGACTACCCGACCCAGATACATATGAAAAAACGAATGCTCATTGTGACGTGCTGATTGTTGGTGGTGGACCAAGCGGAATGATCGCAGCACTTGAAGCTGGGCGGGCAGGTGCCAAGATTATGTTGGTTGAGCAAATGCCACACTATGGTGGTCAGCTGTTGTCTGATGGTAGCAAGGTCAACGGTGAAACGCCCGCCGAGTGGGTTGGGGCTGTAGTCGCTGAGTTACACTCGAGACCAAATGTTACGTTGCTGAACAGAACCACAGCTTGGGGATACTATGACGGTAACTCGTTGGCGCTGACGCAACGCGTGTCTGACCACCTGTCTCAATCAGAGAAGCCGGAAAACTGGGTTAGGCAAAGGTTGTGGCGCGTTACGGCAGAAAAAGTAGTACTTGCAACAGGCGCCCTAGAGCGTCCGCTGTTGTTCAAAAATAATGATCGTCCCGGAGTTATGTTAGCGGGTGCTGTTCGGACATATTTGAAACATTATGGTGTAACACCAGGCAAAAATGTTCTGTGTCTTGGGCAGGATGACAGTATTTACGAAACCGCCTTCATGTTGAAAAAATATGGTGTTGAAGTTCGTGTCGCGGACCTTCGGAATGACGTGCCAGAGGCTATGGTGAGTACATGTTTGGAACGTGACATCGCCTTGTTTACAGGCGTTCAACCATTAGAGGCAAACGGGCGATTGCGGGTTAATTCTGTAAGGTTAACCAACGCTGATGGTAAAGATTTTTCTGTTACTTGCGACACCATCGCCATGTCTGGGGGCTGGACACCTAGCGTGCATTTGGCGTCTCAGGCAGGGGGTAAGCCTGTTTTTGACCGTCGAATTCAAGCCTTTGTGCCTGGTAAACCAAGGGAAGATTGGGTTTCTTGCGGTGCGATTAACGGTCGGTTTGAAACCAAAAACTGCTTTGTTGATGGTTTAACCACAATTCGAAAAACGTTGAATGAATTGGGCGTTGGTCAGGATGGTCGAACTGCGGTGCCAGTTGTAGAGGCCGTGCTACCCATGAAAGGTCAAAGAGACGCAGAACCTTTGTTGAATATCAACGTGAAAAAGCCGTCGAAAGCATTTGTCGACTTTCAGCACGATGTGACGGCCAAAGACATAGCCTTGGCACATCAAGAGGGCTTTGTTTCTGTCGAGCACCTAAAGCGATACACCACTTTGGGCATGGCAACAGACCAGGGGAAAACATCTAACATTCTTGGTTTGGCACTGATGGCGCAAGCAAGATCAATTTCGATCGAAGAAGCTGGAACGACGACATTTCGTGCGCCGTTTACGCCTGTTACAATGGGCTCGCTTGTTGGTCGAGAAGTTGGGCAGGAGTTTTTGCCAATTCGCCGAACCCCAATGCACGCTTGGCATGAAGATGCTGACGCTGTTTTTGTCGAAGCTGGCACATGGTTAAGACCGCACTACTATCCGATTGATGAAAATGAAGATTTAGGCACTGCCTACATTCGGGAAGCAGAACATGTTCGTTCGCATTGCGGCATTTGTGACGTATCAACACTCGGCAAGATTGATGTGCAAGGACCAGACGCTGCAACATTCCTCAATCGAATTTATGCGAATGGATTTGCCAAACTGCCAATTGGAAAAGCGCGCTATGGCATAATGCTTAGGGAAGACGGCATTCCATTTGATGATGGAACAACAACGCGTATTGGTGAAAATCAATTCTATCTGACGACCACAACAGGCGAGGCTGCACACGTTATGCACTGGTTAGAGCATAAACTGGATGTGGTTTGGCCGGACCTGAAAGTTGCCTTAACGTCTGTGACTGACCAGTGGGCGAACATGGCGATTGCTGGTCCAAAGTCGCGAATGGTTCTTGAAAAGCTACTTCCAGATGTAAATTTGTCCGATGAACAAGTACCCTTTATGGCATGTCTAGATGCTGAATTTGAAAACAGAGGTGAGCAAATTCCGATCAGGTTATTCAGAATTTCATTTTCGGGTGAACTTGGGTATGAGCTTGCCACGCCAAGCATGTATGGTGAAACCCTTTGGACAAAGTTAATGGCCTTGGGCATTCCTGAACAAATAATACCTTATGGTTTAGAGGCGATGGGCGCATTACGTGTCGAGAAGGGTTTTATTACTCACGCTGATATGGATGGTCGGGTTACGATAGACGATCTGGGGTATGGGCGAATGGCATCAAAAACCAAAGCTTATATAGGTAAAGAAATGCTAAACAGACCAGGCTTTACAGATGCTGATCGTCCCAAGTTTGTTGGCATAATCCCTCTTGATCCAAAAGCGCCATTGGCTGGTGGTGGGCACATAATCCCAGACCCAGAACCCAAAGAGTATTCACCGCTAAAACCTGCTGAGTTTTTGGGGCATATAAGTTCAATGACCTATTCACCGGTTCTGAAGTCAAACATTGGTTTGGGTTTCGTGCGTGGTGGTGTAGAGGGCAACAAAGGCAAAACGCTTTATGTTGCTGACCCCGTTCGTGGTAACCATATGGCAGTGAAAATTGTTCCGTCGGATATGATTTCTGACGCCGAAAAATCAAACGGAGTGGCGACTAATGGCTAACGTATATTTGGACGGCACTCTTTCAATCGACCGCGAAGATTATCCTGAACTTATTCAACTGACTGCTTGGAAAGGACAAGAAGCGTCTCTTTCCAAGTTTGTAAAAGCTAAATTGGACATACGTTTAGCAGATGCTGGAAATAGCAGTGCCTATGACGACGTCACCTGCATGTCCATCGGTCCAAATCGCTGGCTTGTGGCAGGTGAAGGAGTGATGGAATTGGCTGAGGGTTTTGATGAAAGTTTGGGTACATATTTAGACTTAAGCTCTGCCAGAACCTTATTTCGGTTAAGGGGTGACAATCTTCCTTGGCTGTTGAACAAGGGTACGGCTGTTGATTTTACGAAGGCCGTTGATGGCGCTTGCATAATGACTACCATTGACCATGTTGGTGTGCTGCTTCATAAAATTGCAGTAGATGCGTATAATCTCTACGTTTTCTCAAGCTTCTCAGATACGATTGCCCGCTGGCTACATGTATCCAGTGCTGATCAGCGATACGAAAGCTGACCGTTGACCACTTGTAGTCACGATGGCTACAAATGGGTATGAAAACGGTTGATGAAGTCCTTAAAAGCCTTGGTGGCGTCTCAAAAGTGGCACAAGAATTGGGTTTGTTTCGCAATGCACCACACAAGTGGAAGGCACGCGGAATACCCAGTCGGTACGCAGCTTGGGCGTCGCATGCCACAGGTATTCCTTTACATGAACTACCGACAGCAGAACTTTTATCTGGCAGTGTTCCTGCTATTCAGCAACAAGACATTTCAACATCAAAATTCAAGAGGGTTTCCGTGGAACAATTCGTAACCGAGCTATACGCAGCTGAAGACCAAAAGGCAGCCCTACGCAAAGCAGCTGGAGAGATGCCGTCTTGGGATTTAACACCAAGACAAATGTGTGACATCGAGCTGATTTTGAACGGTGCCTTCAGTCCACTACGCGGATTTTTGACTGAAGACGATTATTCATCGGTTTGCGAAAATATGCGTCTCGCAGGTGGTGTCGGACCTAAGGGTGAGCTTTGGCCAATGCCTGTGACTTTGGATGTTTCAGATAAATTTGCTGAGGCAGCGACAATTGGAAGTAAAGTTGCCCTACGCGACCCTGAAGGCGTAGTGATTGCCATTTTGACTGTGTCTAGCAACTGGCAACCAAACAAATCCAAAGAAGCAGAATTGGTTTTCGGTGCAGATGACAACGCACATCCGGCAGTTGCTTACCTTCATGATGAAGCAGGTGATTGGTACCTAGGTGGTGAGCTGCTGGGTGTTGATGCGCCAACGCACTATGATTACCGCGCGGACCGACATTCGCCCAATGAATTACGTGCATTGTTCAAGAAATGGGGTTGGAATCGTGTTGTTGCGTTCCAAACCAGAAACCCGTTGCACAAAGCACATCAAGAACTTACCATGCGAGCGGCAAAATCAGCGGGTGCTAACCTGTTGATCCATCCAATCGTTGGTATGACCAAACCCGGCGATGTCGATCACTTCACCCGTGTGCGCTGTTACGAAGCGGTGCTGGAGCAATACCCGGCCGCGACCACCCAGCTGTCGCTGCTGAATCTGGCGATGCGCATGGCCGGCCCGCGCGAGGCCTTGT
>JBMYWL010000160.1:0-4369 GCA_049607365.1 Alphaproteobacteria bacterium
GTAGTCAGCATCTACCACCAACAGTTTTTCAATGCGGTTGGTGTGTAACAAACGCTTCGCTTCATCACGGGTGACGTTTTCGTCAACAGTGATCAAGTTTTCACGCGTCATAAGCTCGTAAACAAGCGTTTCGTCATTTTCAGCAAAACGCACATCGCGGTTGGTTAAAATACCGACCAGACGTCCGCCGCTTTCCACCACAGGCACGCCGGAGATGCGGTTTTCGCGCATCAAACCACGTGCAGCACCAAGTGTTTCATCTGGCGCGATGGTAATGGGGTCAACCACCATGCCGGATTCAAACTTTTTGACTTTTTGAACTTCTTTGGCTTGTTGGCGAATGGTCAGGTTCTTGTGAATTACGCCAATGCCGCCAGCTTGCGCCATGGCAATTGCCAGACGCCCTTCGGTTACCGTGTCCATGGCCGAAGAGATAAGCGGAATGCCAAGCTCAATCGTGTTGGTCAGGTTAAAGCGGGTTGATACACTTGTTGGCAATACATCAGAAAACTGAGGCTCTAACAGAACGTCATCAAAAGTCAGGGCTTCGCGAATGTTCATGGTCTGGCTCATCTTGTGCAGTCCTTTGTTGTCTTTGCGGTATGGCCCTGTCTTAGGGGCACCGTCGGTGGGTTAGGAGTTGCAAGCATGGCATAGAGAAAGCCAAGGGTGGTGGCAAGTCTTATGGCTTAGGTGTCAGTGGTAAGTATTTTGCAGGTCTCGCTGTATCGCTTCCAATTTTCTTGGTACCGAAGTGCGCCTTCCTGCATTTTGCTGATTTGCTCTGGGGTTAGGGTGCGCACAACTTTGCCCGGCACGCCCATGACCAATGCACCTGCCGGAATGTGTTTTCCTTCACCCACAAAAGCGCCAGCACCCACCAGTGCCCCTTCACCAATAACAGCGCCATTCAGCACAGTCGCGCCCATGCCGATCAGCGCGCCGTCACCGATTGTGCAACCGTGCAGAATGGCCTTGTGCCCCACGGTTACGTTGGCACCAATGGTCAACGGAAAGCCGGGGTCCGTGTGTAGCACACAACCATCTTGAACGTTGGAACCCTGCCCAAGGGTAATCCACTCGTTGTCACCGCGCAGCACGGCGTTCCACCAAACCGACGCGTCTTGCTTCAGGCACACCTTGCCGATACAAACGGCGGTGGAGGCGACCCATGACAGGGTGTGAAGGTCCGGCTTTACGCCATCCAATTCAAAAAGACTCATATGGTTTCAAACCTGTGCTATTAGGGACTCAAGCTTGATAATACCTATATCACACCACCTCAATTACAGGAATTTATCTCTTTGACCTTTAACACGCCTTCAAACATCGGTTTGTTCAACGCTGAACTCGGCATAGAAATTGACGAATGGCGTGATGGTTTCGTTAAAATTTCCATGAGCGCAGCACCAAGACACATGAACCGCTCAGGCTTTCTGCATGGTGGTGTCGTTACGTCATTGTTAGATGTGGCGGGTGGTTACGCTGGGTGTTGGTGCTCGGTAGAAGGAAACGTTCGACGGGCGGTGACCATATCACTCAACACTAATTTTTTGCGTAGTGGTGGCGTTGGTGAATTGATTGCAATCGGGAAAGTTGTTGGCGGCGGGAAAAAGATTTTCTTTTGCCAAATGGACGTGTTTAACAAAAGCGGTGACAAAATTGCATTCGGAACTGCCAATTATAAATATTTACGGGGCAGCGAGGCCATAGAAGGCGTTGAACCTTAAGTCCGAACACCCCATATTCCCCTGATACATTACCTCGACAAATCAGATTTTAGAAGTTTCTTATGTCCTCAAATGCACCAAAGCCTGCTTATGAAAAAGAGGGCAATCAGCTCCAAACGATCCTAAACCTGTTCCCACATCTGTGGCCAAAAGGCCGGAAGGATTTGCGGGTGCTGGTGACACTGTCGCTTATCTGTTTGGTTGCGGCAAAAGTCGTCAACACCTACATGCCGTTTTTGTACGGTTGGGCCATCGACGCCATGAACCTGCAAATGGACTCAGGCGTTGCCAGTCAAATGATGATTGTACCCGTGGGTTTGGTTTTGGCATATGGCTTGGCGCGAATTTTCTCGATCGCCTTTGGTGAAATTCGCGACGCCTTGTTTGCACGCGTTTCCCAAAACGCAGTGCGTAAGGTTGCCCTGTCCACTTTCAAGCATTTACATGCCTTGTCCTTACGCTTTCATTTGGACCGTCAAACGGGTGGTCTGAACCGTGCGATTGAGCGCGGGGTCAAAGGCATTGAGTTTGTGTTGAACTTCGTCTTGTTCAACATCATCCCGACCTTAATTGAAATTTTGATGGTGACTGTTGTACTGTGGGTTTATTTTGACTGGCGGTTTGCGATTGTTACCTTCACCACGGTCATAGGTTATATCGTTTTCACCATTTCAATCACCGAGTGGCGCATCGCCCACCGTCGTGCGATGAACAAGTCAGACTCTGAAGCCAACACCAAGGCGATTGACAGCTTGTTAAACTATGAAACGGTAAAGTATTTTAACAACGAAAGTCATGAATCCGCGCGCTATGATATCGCCCTTCAGGGCTATGAAAAAGCAGCGGTGCGCAACCGTGTTTCCCTATCTTTGCTGAACGTCGGCCAAGCTTTCATCATTGCGGTTGGTGTGACGCTTGTCATGCTGATGGGTGCATTTGGGGTTAAGGCTGGCACCATGACAATCGGTGGATTTGTTATGGTGAATACCTTCTTGATCCAGCTTTATTTACCCCTTAATTTTCTGGGCTTTGTGTATCGGGAAATTAAACAAAGCCTTATCGACATGGAATACATGTTTAACATTTTAGGTGTTAATCAGGAAATCGCAGACAAGGCCACGGCCAAGCCAATCGCGCTGGACCAAGCCCGTTTGGTGTTTGATGGCGTGAATTTTTCCTACAACGCTGATCGTCAAATTTTGAAAAATTTGAACTTTGAAATTCCAGCGGGTCAAACGGTTGCGGTTGTGGGGCCATCGGGTTCGGGTAAGTCAACAATCGCGCGGCTGTTGTTCCGGTTTTACGACATTGATTCAGGCTCGATCAAAATAGACGATCAAGACTTGCGTGACGTTCAACAGCAAAGCCTGCGCGCTGAAATTGGCATTGTTCCGCAAGACACGGTTTTGTTTAACGACACCATTGCCTACAACATCGGTTACGGTCGTGTCACGGCAAGTCAAGACGAGATTGTCGAGGCGGCAAAACTGGCGTCAATTCATGACTTCATTTTGGGTTTGCCAGACGGTTATGAAACCCGCGTGGGTGAGCGTGGATTGAAGCTGTCAGGTGGCGAGCGTCAACGTGTGGCGATTGCCCGCACCATTTTGAAACAGCCGCGTATTCTTATGTTTGACGAGGCGACATCAGCCCTGGACTCAGCGACTGAAGATGCCATTCAAGAAGCGCTGGACAAGGTTTCGGCTGATCGCACAACGTTGGTCATTGCCCACCGTCTGTCAACAATTGTGAACGCTGACAAAATTCTGGTGCTTGAAAAGGGTGCATTGCGAGAGCAGGGAACGCACCGCGAGTTACTGGAAAAGAATGGTCTCTACGCGGAAATGTGGTACAGGCAACAAGATGGAAACACCGAAGAGCAGTCCTGATCTTTTAGCTGATTTGCTAGCTGATTTAGTGGGTGGCAGTCGCCGCGCTTTGGCGCGTGCCATAACCCTTGTTGAATCAGGCAAACCCGAACACAGGGAACAAGCTGAAGCGCTTTTGTCCGCTGCTTTGCCCCATACGGGTAAAGCTGTGCGCGTGGGCATTTCCGGCGTTCCGGGTGTTGGTAAATCCACCTTCATTGAAAACATGGGCAGCCTACTTTGTGACAAGGGCCACAAACTTGCTGTGCTGGCTGTCGACCCCACGTCTAAACGGACTGGCGGGTCGATTATGGGTGACAAAACCCGCATGCCCCTTTTGTCTCAACATGCGAACGCATACGTCCGCCCGTCACCAGCGGGTATGACATTGGGTGGGGTCGCACGTCGCACGCGTGAGTGCTTGTTACTGTGCGAGGCTGCGGGCTATGATCTCATCTTCGTTGAGACGGTCGGTGTGGGCCAATCTGAAACCGCAGTCGCCGACATGGTGGACGTTTTCACACTGCTTATGCTGCCTGCGGGTGGCGATGAACTGCAAGGGGTTAAACGCGGCATCATCGAACTGGCAGATTTCATTTTGGTGAACAAGGCGGATGGGGATTTACGCCGACAAGCGCTTGCGACCTTGTCCGATTATAAATCTGCTGCCCGCTTCATGCGCCCACGGTTTGAAGCTCTGCCGTGTCAGGCGATGGCATGTTCAGCTGAAACGCATGAGGGTCTGGAAGCCTTTTGGCATGCCTTGATGGA
>JBMYWL010000161.1:0-4365 GCA_049607365.1 Alphaproteobacteria bacterium
AACTTCCGCTAGGTGTTCTTGCGCAGTTTTATCCAACTCCAGTCGGGTCAGAACTTTCTCGTGTCCTACACCCCGTCTTGGGTCCATGTTCACAATATCGATTAATTCGGCAGCCGTGTTTTTCCCGTTGCCAACGATGTGGCCTGGCACACGTTTAGAAACAGCCTCCAGCTTCCCATCGATCACCAACATTCTATGGTCAAGACCTTGAATAAATGTCTCAACAATTACGACCCTGCTGCGTTTGTTGTTTTCGAAAGCTGGTTCAAAAGCCTCTGCAACTGCGGTTTCAGTTTTCAGGTTTATTGAAATGCCATTGCCATGATTACCATCCAAGGGTTTCACCACCACGGGAAATCCTATCGCCTTCGCAGCAGCAACGGCTTCGTCCGCATCACGAACTTCAATTTGTCGCGGGACAGGTAAACCCAAATCACCCAATATGCGATTTGTCGCCTTTTTGTCCGATGCTAGGTCGGTAGCAATGTAATCAGTTTCTGAGGTAATCGTGGCTTGGATACGCTTTTGGTATTTCCCATGCCCAAGCTGAACAAGGCTGTATTCGTTCAGTCGCATCCACGGAATATCACGTTCAATACCCGCGTTTACAAGCGATGCGGTGGAGGGTCCCAGCGCCTTCCTTTGCGCAAATCTGATGAACTTTTCACGCTCAGAAGTGTAATCAAATTCAGTGTCAGACTCCCTATCTTCAACCAAAGATTTTGGTAGTAGATTATGAATGAAGTCCAGAGCTAAATATGAAGCTTTTAACCCCACGTCTTCTTCTTCAAATTGGAAGACCATATTGTAGACACCGGTTTCTCCGGCGTCACGTGTACGGCCAAACGTGACTTCTAAACCTGCAACGTTTTGCAGCTCAATCGACATGTGCTCCCAGATGTGCGCCATCCAGGTTCCTTCATCTTCCCGCAAACGCCGAATAAACCCGCCCGCTTCGCGGAAAGAACAACCATGTTCTTGCAATCCGGGCAACGCGTCCAACAGGGGCTCAATGAAGTCGTCACCTAACTTTGCGGATGGCCAATCTTCAAGAACGCCAATGTCCACGACGTGTCGAATAACGGGAAACTTGGCATAAATATTAGGACCTCGGAAAACGGATGTTTCTAGAATTTTCATTTTTATTTCAGGCCCAATCGACTGTAATTTATTAATTCTCTTCTTTTTGGTGCGCCAGCCTTGTGTTCAGGTCATAGCTGTCACCTGCTAGCAGTATATGCAGTTGTATACCGATAAGTCCAACAGCTTCTCCCATTTCTGCGTCTGCCATCGAAGAAAACTGCAATTTTGATGGGTCAACGATGGTTAACCCCCCACTTCCATAGACGTGGATCACATCATCTGGTGCTATGAATGCTGCAGTATCTTCATCAACGCCAATTCCAGTTGTGAAAGGATTGTAGGCCAGCGCTGTCATAAGTCGGCCCAGACGGTCTCTTTCTCTGAAATGCTGATCGACAATCACGCGGTTGGTTAAACCCAACCCTGGGGACAAAGACGCCAGACCACGCTTTGGGGTTCCACCGGATTTCCCAATCGCAATCATATGCTCACAAACAAATGCCGCACCAGCAGAAGTTCCCGCAATATGAACACCGCGAGCATTGCCAGATCTAAGCGCCTTCGCAGCCGCTGTCCCACCAATGGTTGTCGCTAAGCGCAACTGGTTTCCACCTGTGAAGAAAATTCCGGTCGCTTGCTCCAGCTTTTTAACAAAGTCAGGGTCGTTACAATCGGCACGGGTTGCAAGATCCACGATTTCAATTTCTTTAACACCAAGCTCAGCAAAAACTTTTTTCGTGCGCTGTCCAGCTGTGTCTAGTTGTGACGCTGTTGGAATAATTACCATTCGAGCATCAGATCCGCCACTTAGCTCAACGAACTTCTGGATTATTGTGGAGGTTCTAATCTTGCGATCTCCACCACCAATTGGAATTATCCATCCGCGTGGATTAGTATCATCGGTTTTTGCGGGACTCATTGCTTAACTGCTCTTCAAAATTGATATGCAGCAACCTCTTACTATTCTTGACACAAATCCACCCCGAAATTGAACGAAGCACCCCTGTTTATGATTTCTGCGCAACTTAAGTCGAGCGCTCATTCAGATATTCAGGACAATTGAGTAGAAAAAGGCATTTCACCAGCTGACAAGTAGAGCCGAATTCCAGCGAATGTTTTGGAGCTATTCAAAATCACACAACAACGCAATACCGAAGGATTGGTGGGTTATTAAGTTTGAAGCGATTTGGTGAGATCCGACAACATGTTTAACGTCAACACAAATGAAACGCAAAAGCGCCTAAAGCGTTGAAACAACCACTGGGTCATACAATGTTGGAAAGTTGGTCGGGGAAAGAGGATTCGAACCTCCGGCCCCCTGGTCCCAAACCAGGTGCTCTACCAGGCTGAGCTATTCCCCGACTGAGGGCTTTGTAGCCGAGCCGAGACTTGGGTTCAAGTGATTTGATCACCACCACCCAAGCAGAAACGACATTCTATCTATGCAGCAATTGAACACAGGTTTGCCACTTGAATAGTTTCGCACCCCGCCTTAGTTTTAAACCATAGCTTTTAGATCTGGATACACGGCCTATGACCTACCAAAACCTTGTTGATGCCATTGGAAACACCCCGCTGCTGAAACTTAAAAGAGCGTCAGAAGAAACTGGCTGCACAATTTTGGGAAAAGCCGAGTGGATGAACCCCGGCGGGTCTGTGAAAGATCGTGCCGCTAAAGAGATAATAGAAAACGCGGAAGCTGCGGGTTTGTTAAAACCAGGTGCGACTATTGTTGAGGGCACAGCGGGCAACACGGGCATAGGCATTGCCCACGTGGCATCAGCCAAAGGCTACAAAACGCTGATCGTCATTCCCGAAACCCAGTCAGAAGAAAAAAAGAACGCCATCCGACTTGCTGGCGCAACGTTGAAACAGGTTCCAGCCAAACCCTACAAAGACCCTGACAACTTTATTCATGTGTCAGAGCGCATCGCCAAACAGATGAACGAAGACAATCCGGGTTCGGCGCTTTGGGCCAACCAATTCGACAACACGGCAAATCGCGATGCACACATTAAAACGACAGGTCCAGAGATCTGGCAACAAACCAGCGGGAAAGTCGACGGCTTTGTCTGTTCGGTGGGTTCAGGTGGCACACTTGCTGGAATGGCCATGTATTTGCGCAGCAAGAACCCAGACATTAAGATTGGCCTTGTCGACCCCTATGGTGCGAACCTTTTTAATTATTATACAAAAGGCGAACTTTCCAACGAGGGCAGTTCAATAATGGAAGGCATCGGTCAAATACGCATCACCAAAAATCTGGAAGGTTTCAAACCAGACTTCGCTTACAGGGCCACCGATGCTGAAGCTTTATCCAGCTTATACCAACTTGCGGATGAAGAGGGCATGCCCTTGGGTGGATCGTCAGGCATTAACCTGATTGGCGCTATGAAACTTGCGAAGGATCTTGGACCCGGACACACGATCGTGACGATCTTGTGTGACAGCATGGGGCGTTACATGTCTAAGATTGGTGACAAAGCCTTTATGGACTCTAAAGAACTGCCAACACCAAGATGGGCGGTTTAGATGGCCGAGCATCAAGGTGCCACAGAGGGTGCCACAGAGCCAGCAATTGTTTCCGTCAATTGGTTGAAGCAAAACCTAGATAAGGTCGTGATTCTGGATGCATCGTTTTATCTTCCTGCGATGAACAAAGACGCGGACGAGGAATTTGCCAAAGCGCACATTCCAAATGCCCTGCGTTGGGACATAGACAAAATTGCCCGACCGAGTGTATCTGGCTTGCCACACATGATGCCACCCGCGATGCAGATTGTTCAGGAAGCTGAACACCGCGGGATCAACCACAACACACACGTTGTTGTATATGATCAACTGGGCGTGTTTTCATCGCCACGCATGTGGTTTACACTGAAAACCATTGGGCATGAAAAAGTTTCAGTGCTTAACGGCGGGCTTCCAGCCTGGGTTAAAGCTGGGTTTGAAACGCATTCGGGTGATGCAACTGAATGCGAACCAAAGTCTTATGTTTTGGACGCAAAACCTGGTCGCTTAGCAACTTGTAACTTAAAAACCATGATTTGCAGTCTGGAACGCGAAGACACGCTTATTATGGACGCACGCCCAGCAGCTCGGTTTCAAGGCAAAGCTGCAGAACCAAGACCCGGTCTTAAGTCCGGCCACATGCCACACAGCAAATCCCTGCATTCATTACTTTGCGTTTGAAAATATGTACTTTGCCTCCTTTGCCTTCTTTGCGCTCTCTATGGAAATAATCCTTCGTGAATTGTTCAACATAGCCTTTGGGCGGCAGAA
>JBMYWL010000162.1:0-4323 GCA_049607365.1 Alphaproteobacteria bacterium
CTTTTCCGGTGGATTACGTGGTCTTCCGCCTCCAGTTTAGTGGCATGGCCTTCCAGCCCTCCCGGAAATTTGGGGTTAAGCTCCCCGCCAGTTTTCAGTGTCCGCCAGTACGGTGTGACCTCAGTTAAATCGGCACCCATTTCAAGCCGTTCGGTTGCGGCTTTGCTTGAGATGTTGATGAAAATGCCAGTCGACATGGGGCAGGCGTAGTCTGTTTTGTGCTTTTGTGCCAAGTTCGCGCGAAGCCTGTCAGAAGTGGTCAACTTTCCTTTGGGAACTGTTGCCATCAGTTGGTCAACTTCCATTGGCGTTGAAACAACCATAGATGCGCCTTCGTGTGCCCATTTGATGCCATCTGGCAGTGACTGGACAATTTTGACTTGTTTTTTCGTGTCTTGAACGTGATCAATCGCCGACTTTTTCGCCATTTTCTCTCCAGTTACTGTGACCCCAAGGCCAAGCGTGCCTGTGATAGGTCGATTTGCATTTGAGCCATCATGGGTTCAAGTCCATCAAATTTTTGATCCCCACGCAAGAATTTCACGGGCTGAACATTCAGGTTTACACCATAAATGTCTTCATCGAAGTCAAACAAGTGTGCTTCGAACCATTCCTCTTCACCGCCAACCGTGGGGCGGTGGCCGATGTAGCCAACCGCTGGTCTGGCTGGTGTTTCATCACCCAAGCCAACCCAAAGTGCATAAATGCCGTAGGGTATGCGTTGGTAATCGCCAAGTTCAATGTTGGCAGTTGGCATGCCGATTGTACGACCAAGTTGCTGACCCTTGAAAATGGTACCGTTGAAAATCCACGGGTGCCCTAGCAAGCTGGTCGCAGCACTAAAATTGGCACGGCTAAGGGCGGCACGAACCCTTGTAGATGAATAGGGCATGCCGCTGTCATCGCGCAACGTCGGCACTATGTGGGTTTGAAAACCGAGTGATAAGCCAAGCTCTGTCAATATGTCGACAGTACCTTCACGACCGCGGCCAAAGCGAAAATCTTCACCAATAATAACGTGGCTAGCTTCTAATTGACCCACCAACAGATCACGCGCGAACTCTTTAGCTGTCATTTTTGCGAAGTCGTCGTCAAAACCAACTGCGTGAACCTGGTCAATGCCAAAGCGGTTCAAAAGCTTGATTTTTTGTTCCGGGCTGGAAAGACGAAAACCTTCTTTCTCAGGTGCGAAATACTGGCGTGGATGCGGCTCAAAGGTTAGGGCTTGAACGTTGGCGCCTGTGGCTTTGGCGGTGTCAATAAGTGCGCGATGGCCCAAATGAACACCATCCAGATTGCCGATTACAACTGCTGTCATGCTGCTTTTTCTGCCTGAATTTCAGCCTCGATTTTGGCGGCTTTCTCTTCGATCAGCTGGCCGATGCGTTCAACCATGTCTTCGGTCTTCATTTTGTGGTCGGGCTTACCGCCGACGTACACCAAGTGGGTGCCATTACCACCGCCAGTCAAACCGATGTCCGTTTCTTTGGCTTCGCCAATGCCGTTTACAACGCAACCGATTATCGACACGCTCATGGGTGTCGTAATGTGTGACACACGGGCTTCAACTTGTTGAACAACTTCGATTACCGGAAACTGCTGACGCGCGCACGATGGGCAGGAAATTACGGTTACGCCTTTGTGGCGCAGGTTGAGGGATTTCAGTAGATCAAAACCAACCTTGACCTCTTCAACTGGGTCAGCGGACAATGAAACGCGAATGGTGTCGCCAATACCCGCCCACAGCAAGCTGCCTAAACCCACGGCAGATTTTACGGTGCCAAACCGCTGAGGTCCTGCTTCGGTTATGCCCAAGTGTAACGGATAATCACACGCGTCACCCAGTGCATGGTAAGCAGCAACGGCCATAAACACGTCTGAAGCTTTTACCGAAATTTTGGTTTCGTAAAAGTCGTGCTCTTCCAATATGCGAATGTGGTTTAGGGCAGACTCAACCATTGCATCTGGGCAGGGCTCACCATATTTCTCGAGAAGCTCTTTTTCCAAGCTTCCTGCGTTCACACCAATACGTATGGAACAACCATTGGCTTTGGCAGCGTTCACAACTTCTTTCACGCGTGATGCAGAACCAATGTTACCGGGGTTGATTCGCAAACAGGCGGCACCGTTGTCGGCTGCTTCAAGCGCGCGTTTGTAGTGAAAGTGGATGTCCGCAACAATTGGCACCGAAATCTTAGGCACAATTTGCTTAAGCGCGGCAGAGCTGGCCTCGTCAGGGCAAGAGACTCGAACAATGTCTGCACCGGCTTCAGCAGCAGCATTAATTTGGTCGATTGTGGCTTTTACGTCGGTTGTCAGCGTATTGGTCATCGTTTGCACGCTAATCGGGGCGTCGCCACCGACTGCAACATCCCCGACAAAAATTTGACGCGATTTACGACGATCTATATCTCGCCATGGACGAACAGATGACATGTTGGACAAGTCCTTTGAAATTTGTTTCAGTTTAGTTTGCAGGCTTGATCAGCTCAAGATAAACACGTCAAAAAGCTGCCATGACATGTTTGGTTGAGCACTATATTTTGCATTGTGAAGCGAATCTTGTAAACCAATGGATAAGACTGACCATATAGACACCAGATAAACAAAGAACATTGGGGATTTATTGTGAATTTTATGCGCAAATCGAAGGGCGTCGGCAAAACGTCGTTGGTTCTGGTATCTTGTTTGGTGTTGGCGGTCAGTGGCTGTACCGACGGCAGGGTGTGGAATCCAAAAGACGGCATGCAGAAAATGCAACTGCCCAAAATGCCAAACATGCCCAAAATCCCAAGTTTCGGACAACCCACTTCTGGTACTGCTTCTGGCACCGGTTCAACTTTATCACAAGACGGTAACACACTGGCAAACGCACGCGCGCCTCAACTGCAATCCCCGCAGGTTCAAACACGCGGCGCGACCAACCCCAATGTGTTCCAGCCAGCAACCGTACCACCGGCACTTCCCAACACCTTTGCCAACAACGGTTTGGTCAACCAGCCCATACAAATTGCCCCAATTCAACAGGCAAGCTTGACCAGTCCGACTTTTGTCGCACCGCAACCGTTTGTTCAACGCGGCACAAAACCACGTGTGGCCTTGCTTTTGCCAACCGGATCAGGTGGTAACGTTGGCAGTGTCGCTCGACAAATGCGTAATGCGGCTCTACTTGCCAGAGACGACGCGGGTTCTTTGATTGACCTTAATTTTTATGACAGCCAATCCAATGGCTCGACGGCAGCTCAAGCGACTGAGCGCGCACTTAACGAGGGTGCCGAATTAATTCTTGGCCCGCTCTTAAGCACAAACGTGTCACGTGTTGCGGCGCAAGCCAACAGCCGTGGTGTGAACGTCATCGGTTTTTCAAACGACATGACACAAGCCCGCCCGGGTGCATATTTAATGGGCATTGCGCCTGACCTTGCTGTTCAACAGGTCGTTTCTTTTGCGGCACAACGCGGCATTCGCCGCATCGCAGTTTTGGCCCCGAAATCATCTTACGGAACACGTGCCTTGTCAGCGGCTCAAGACGTGGCATTCCAAACTGGTGTGCAAATAGTTGGTCCGTTTTCATATGACCCAAGCTCGGGTTCGGATGAGCGTAAAATTGCTGCGAAAGATTTGGCAGACCTAAGCAATCAGTTTGATGCCATTTTAATCGCTGATAACGCACAGTCCTCACGTGAAATGGCGGCGTTGCTTGTGTTCAATCAGGTTGATTTGGCCAACAAGCGTGTTCTTGGAACGAACTTGTGGGCTGACCCAGTGGTACAGCAAGAAGTTGGGTTGCGTGGTGCTTGGTTTGCTGCCGCGCCGGAGCAAAATTTCAAAGCGTTTCAATCTCGTTACAGCCAACGTTTTGGCGAAGTGCCACAGAAAATCGCCGGTATCGCGTACGACGCCGCGACCTTGGCTTCGACCTTGGTTCGTCAGAACCAAGGCTTCGACACGCACTTTATCTCCTCACCAAGTGGCTTTAACGGCTTGTTTGGTTCTTATCGCCTAAGCCCGACGGGACACCCAATTCGTGCCATGGACATCCGCGAAATTAGAGCTGGAGGCACAACCGTTCTGCAGCCCGCATCTGGTTTTGCGGGGTTTGGCTCTTAGGGGTTGCTTGCTGGTTTGAGAACCCGTCATTTCGTAAGTTAGGTGTAAGTCTTTATGACTTCTCGATACATTTTGCTTACCGCAAAACACTCGAAGTGACAGGTTTATAAAAATTGTCAGTTCGCGTGAAATTCGAATTTGTGAGAATTTTGTATCGCGAACCCGTCATTTCGTAAGTTAGGTGTAAGTCTTTATGACTTCTCGATACATTTT
>JBMYWL010000163.1:0-4276 GCA_049607365.1 Alphaproteobacteria bacterium
AACAGTGTATCGACAAGGTTGTAGAGCGTGTTGAAAAAGAAGCCGATCGCCGCCGGAATGGCCAGTGCGGCTATATGTTTGAGTATCGGCCCTTTGGTTAGGTCAGATGTGGCAAACATGTTTTACGGCTCCGCTGGAATTTTTGTGTGATGTGTGGTTAGGCAAAGGCTTGGCGTAACAGGTCTATGTCGTCGCATTTGGCCTGAAAATCAGTCCAGTCATCGTGCTGGTCAATCTTGGCCCATAAGTTTTCAATGTCATCGTAAAGAAGTGTAACGGGTTTTTCGCGATTGAAATATGCTTTGGCTGCTTCTGATCTTTCCACCCGAGTATAGCTGGAATAAAGGTCTGAAAATTCGGTCCAATGCGGAGAAGTTGCCGTGTCAATCAAGCCTATATCGCTTGGGTTGCTCAGTTTGGCAATGTCGAAAAAGAAGCCTTCGAAATCAACCTTGGCGTGCTGCATGTGCGCCAAAAGGGCACGTATAAGCTTCACGTCAGTTTCGGTGTCGCCCGAAGGCATAATCCAAAGTTTTTTCAACAACAGGGCGATAAGTTCAGCTTGAAAGACATCACCAAAACAGGACATGGCTTGGGTGAACTTGCCCCGTGTTTCGGTTTGGGCAACAGGTTCGGGGTTTGCTGGCCCAACAGTCAGTAAAGCTTCGGCCAAGCGTTCAATGTTCCACGCCACGGCTTCGGGTTGACGACCAAAGGCATATAAGCCGTTGCTGTCGAAATAAGCCGCGGTCAAACCGGGTTCAAATGTTGGCAAAACCCGGAAGGGGCCATAATCAAAGCTTTCGCCAGCAATGTTCATGTTGTCGGTGTTTAGCACCCCATGTACAAAACCCGCTGCGAACCATTGAGCCACCAACTTTGCGGTTCTTTGTGTTACCTTGCTCAACAGAAGACCTGCAACGTCCAGATTACTCATGGATTTCAGGTCTTGGCTTTGTATGTCATCGGCGTAGTAGGTTTTAAGGCAATACAGCACCAGTTTCATCATGCTGTCTGTGTCTTGTTCGGCTGCCAAGCGCTGAAACGTGCCAAAGCGAATGTGGCTGTGGCCCAAGCGTACCAACACTGCTGAACGCGTGGGCGATGGTTCATCCCCCCTGTGCAGCGCTTCATCCGTTTCGATTAGGCTAAAGCCTTTTGATGTGTTGACACCCAAAGCCTCAAGGTATGAGCTTGCCAAAATTTCACGAACACCACCTTTTAGGGTCAGGCGACCATCGCCACCACGGGAAAACGGGGTTCGTCCGCTGCCTTTGGTGCCAAAATCCAGCAAACGTCCGGTCGTTGGTTCTTCCAATTGGGCAAACAGGAAGCCACGGCCATCGCCCAAATCTGGGTTATAGTGGTGGAATTGGTGCCCGTGGTATTTCAGCGCCAGTGGTTGCGGCAAATTGTTTGGCAAGGGCGTGAAACGACCGAAATGGCTTTCCCAGTCCGTGTCCGTCAGCCGGTCCAAACCCAAGGCCTTTGACCAGCGTTCATTCCTAAACCGCATGAGGGTTTTGGGAAACTTCGCAGCCTCTACCTTGGTAAAAAACGCGTCACCAAGGCTTTGGTGGTCTGTCCTTGGTCGATAGTTTTCGCCAAAGCCCACGGGTTTAGTCTTGTGACCGGAACAAGAACTCTCGTCCAACTTTCACGCGTGGCACGCCGTCGTATTCGATTATGTCGGCAGTTGCGTATGTTTCGGACCACTTGGCGGGCAGGAACGAACCTGTGCCAATGACATCAATTGGCGCTTGGGCAGATTTGAACATGCGGCATTTGGCGGGGCTAAAGCCGGATGAAACCACAATCTTGACCTTGTCAAAACCGGCGGCGTCCAGTTTATCACGCATTTGCCAAGCTGCTGCGGCAGATGTTCCAGCACCAACCAAATAAGCCAGCTCAGAATCTGAACGATATCCGCGAATTGAATAAGGCGCGTGCTTTTCCAAAACAGAGTAAGATTTTGAAGGGTCCAGCCCTTCAATAAAACGGCTGCCGGGTGTGTCGATACGTACGGCAATTTTGCCTTCAGCTGCGAGCTCTGGAAAGCGTTCACAAACCGCCAAACTGTCGCTGATTTCCTTAGCGAAATAGTCAACAAGAACGGTGATGGGTTCGCCCGGGAAAGCTTCAGCATAAATTTCAGCGGCACGCACGGTTGAACCTGCGTAGCCAATAAACGCGTGGGGCATGGTGCCCATGGCTTTGTCGTTGCCAAAAAAGTGTGCTGTGGCTTTCGTGGCGTTGCCAATGAAGCCTTTTGCTTGGTCTTTACGACGCGCACGCTTTGATCCGACAGAGGCGGCGTAAGCCATCATCTCTGCCATTTCCAAGCCCGCACAGTGGCGTGCTTCCATGGCCAAAAACGCGACGTCAGATAAATCTGAGCACATGGAGTAGGCGTTGTACGCCGCAACGCAAGCTGGGCCAAGCTTCATCAAAAAGATGGTTTCAAGGTCGCTTAGGTGGGCAAAAGGTCCGGTGATGTACAACAGGGGCTGACCCGCACCGACCCAATGTCCTTCTTCAACCATAACGTCGATTTTAACTTCTTGGCCACGCTCGGCCATAATCGACTTGATCCACTCGACCGCTAAACCGGGTGCAGACACAACCGGACGACGCATAAACACGGCGTAGGTTACGTCCACATCGCCAAAGTTATCAACGGCTGATTTGGTACGTTTGAAATAATGGTCGGTCCAGTCGCTCACCATGTCAGATGAGTGCTGGAACAAGGACTTTAGGTCGTTCGTCATAAGAAGGGTTTAACCTGCTTTTTTGGAATTGCGATCAGCTTTCAAGCGTTCAGCCAACAGGAACGAAAGCTCCAAAGACTGCTGAGCGTTCAAGCGTGGGTCACAGAAAGTGTGGTAACGGTCTTTCAGGTCTTCGTCTGTCACGTTGTCAGCACCGCCAACACACTCGGTCACAGATTTTCCGGTCATTTCAAAATGAACGCCGCCCGCGTGCGTACCTTCGGCAGCATGCACGTCAAAGAAGCCTTCAACTTCACCCAAAATGCGTTGGAAATCACGCGTTTTGTAGCCGCTGGATGACTTGTGCGTGTTACCGTGCATTGGGTCACAAGACCAGGTTACAACGCGGCCTTCGTTCTTCACACGACGAACCAACGGTGTTGAAAGTTCGCGAACGTTTTCGCTGCCCATACGTACGATCAGCACGATGCGGCCAGCTTCATTGGTCGGGTTCAATATGTCGATCAGCTCGATCAACGTGTCAGGGTCAGTTGTCGGACCACACTTAATGCCAATCGGGTTTTCAACACCGCGCAAAAACTCAACGTGTGCGTGGTCTGGCTGACGGGTTCGGTCACCAATCCACAGCATGTGCGCTGAACAGTCGTACCATTTGCCGGAAAGACTATCGACACGTGTCATGGCCTCTTCATACCACAGCAATAAAGCTTCGTGGCTGGTGAAGAAGTCAACTTCGGTCAGTTGAGCGGTGTTTTCATTTGAAATGCCGCAAGCTTCCATGAATTCCAAAGCTTCTTCAATCTTGTCAGTCAAAGCGGCGTAACGGTCACCGGCTGGGCTGTCGGCGATGAAGTCCAGGTTCCAGCGGTGAACACGTCTAAGGTCGGCAAAACCACCTTGGGCAAAAGCACGCAACAGGTTCAGGGTCGCAGCTGACTGGTTGTAAGCATCCATCAAACGGTTCGGGTTTGGAATACGCGCTTCAGCTGTAAACTCTGACCCGTTGATTATGTCGCCGCGGTAAGATGGTAACTCAACCCCGTTAACGGTTTCCATGCCGGAAGACCTTGGCTTGGCAAACTGGCCAGCCATACGACCAACCTTAATGACGGGCTTGGCAGCACCATAGGTCATGACAACAGCCATTTGCAACATGACCTTGAAAGTGTCGCGAATCATATCAGCGTTAAATTCTTCAAACGCTTCAGCACAGTCGCCACCCTGCAAAAGGAAAGCCTTGCCTTCAGCAGCCAGTGCAAGCTGCTTTTTCAGGCGACGAACTTCACCTGCAAAAACCAACGGAGGTTGAATGGCCAAACGGCGTTCAACCTCTGAAAGGGCCGCATAATCAGGGTATTCGGGAACCTGAAGAATTGGTTTTTTTCTCCAGCTTGCGGGTGTCCAGCTCGTGCTCATATTTAACTCTATTTTCCGGTTGGTTTGCGGGTTTGTTTATTTTTATAACTTTGAAACCGTGTAGACGATTTCAAACAAGGTGTCGTATATCACAAATGAGCCAAAATCGCTAAGATCAAAGGTTTTTGGCA
>JBMYWL010000164.1:0-4240 GCA_049607365.1 Alphaproteobacteria bacterium
TGGCTAACGCCCACCGCTTGGAAACAATACTAAATTGTTTCGTTTCTATGGTGGCTAACGCCCACCGCTTGGAAACAATACTCAATTGTTTCGTTTCTATGGTGGCCTCACCCGGACTCGAACCGGGACACCCGAAGATGGCAGATTTTAAGTCTGCTGCGTCTACCGATTCCGCCATGAGGCCAGCTAGTTCGGCTGTCGATTTTCTAAACCGAAACTTTCAGAAATTCAAACTTATTAGACGTAGGGCAGAACATCGCTGCCAGAAAAATTTTGGTTAAGGCAACCTTTGCGCAATTCCTTCAACTGAAAACGTGCAGGATCCACCCAGCCGGGCAGCTTTAAACCCATTTGTGTGGCGTTTGAAAACCCGAAGCCCGTGTATAGGCGTTGGTCACCAACCACCAAACACAAATCATAATTTTGGTGCGTGGCCTCTTCCAGACTTCGGCTAATAAGTGCTTTTCCAACACCTTGGCCTTGCTGATCAACCGCAACCGCCAACGGCCCCAGAATGACGACCTTCAAGTCTGAGTTTGCTATTTTAACTGGCCAATACCTTATGTTGCCCTGAACCACGCCTTTGTTGTCGATTGCTATGTAAGACAAATCAGCGATCGGCGGGCAAACCTGTCTGAGCTTATAGACCGTTAATCCGAATCGATCCGGACCAAAGCTGGCGTTCATCAACTTCTCTACAGCCACAGAATCTTGTGGGCGTTCCTTGATTAAGAGTAAGTTTGAGCTCATTTGGGCGAATAACTTTTAATTTAATAAACCTAGAGTTACAATCGTGTGTGTTGTGATTGATCCTCTAAAAATCCACCGCGTTGGTTTCTGCGACCAAACCCGTGGCGTTCAATCTTCAGACTATATGGAATTTCGGCGGGAGCAAGTTTGAATGAAAAACCCAGATTTGAATAAAAGCAAAAGTATCTTTCCTACACGGGCCTTGGGCTGCATCTTTGCTTGTCTGGTTTTGGTGTCCCTGCTTTCCGGTTGCAAAACAGCTTATGTCCCAACAAGCCTTACGGGTGGATATTCCGTTTTCCCAATCGACCGCTACACACACAGAATAACTGTGAACGCGAATCGCTTCACCAAAATCAACCAAGCCGAAGAAATGGCCCTGTTAAAAGCGAGCGAGATAACCATAAAAGCCCGGCATCGTCGCTTTATCGTGACTGCAAATGCTTTGAGAAACAAATCGGTTGCGACTTCGACGCCGTCATATTTAGCACCTTTGTTTTCGGCCATGCCAAACAGCGGACGCCCATCAGGTGATATTACGATTCGCATTCTTCCGCCCGACGACCCTGCATATGCACGTGGGTTGGACGCTGTTCAGATTTACAAATACCTGAAACCAAAATTTACGAAAGATGGCCCCCGATTTTAAACGGGGGTTTAAACCCAGTTTTAAACAGGGGTTTCAAGACACAGTTCCGCTTGAGTGATTTGTTAAGGTCACAGATATATCAAGGGGAATGTGTCTTTGTCAGAAAGCGATCACAAAAACTAAGTTTGTGTCGTTCATCTAAGGTGGCTGGGGCACCAGGATTCGAACCTGGGATCACGGGACCAAAACCCATTGCCTTACCGCTTGGCTATGCCCCACCAAAAGACAAGCGAAAACTAATGCCCTTGACGATAAAGTGCAAGTATTTCGATGCTTCAAAAAACGTGAGGCTGCTTTGCGGTGATTTTGGCCAAAAAAACGCATTTTTTTCAATTTGCCGTTTTTTCTCCACATATTAACTGGATTACCGCTTTTCTCGGCTTTTAAATAAGGCGTATGTTAATGCGCAAATCCAAACATCAAGTACCCAAAAACCAGACCAAGCCACAGGATGTAAATTCTGTGGACGAAAAAGAGTCTGCGGACCGCCCACCGTTTGAGCGTGGTTTCTGGTCTGGTAAAAAAGGGTCAGCCATTGGTAACAGTGCTGCAAGCCAAATCGACGAACAACACGCCAGCCCCATATTTAGCAAACAAGCTTCTGAGTCGGCAGCCACAGACCTCAGAAAAGGTGGTCCGTTCGCAAAAGAAAAGGTTGTTGCACCCAAAGCCTATATAGACACTGCCGAAGCTACAAACCAAGCTAACCAAGCGTTCAGCCCACGCGCAGACGTACGAACTATCGGTGGAAACAATCCGGCAGTTCGCAAACAAATACTACAACTTGACGATTTTGAACCGCAGGCGAAAGCTTGGCGCCGAAACCAGAAAGAACCTGCAGCACCGCGCGTTCACCCTAACCCCACGCCAGTGGTAAGTGGTAAAGGGAAAAAAGCGGGCGCTAGCTTTAAGCCACAGGCAAACCAGAATGCGGCTGGAAGTAGCACCAGCGGACGGCAGCCCTACGCACCACCTCACATTTCACAATCAAGCCCAAGCATCGTCATGCCGCTTGTTATGATCTTCACATTGATCGTGCTTATTGGTGGCGGATATTTCTATTTGTCAAACTTGGCAGCCACTAATTCAGGGCAAAATGATCTTGCTGCTCGTGAACGGCAGGTCAAGCTGGTTGAGACCATGCTGCTTAACTTGGATTATCAGCCTGGCATAATGGATGGCAAGATTGACCGCCCTCTAACAGCGGCTGTTCGCGCATTTCAGCGAGACTCATTGTTACCAGAGGACGGGTTAATTACCCCACAGCTTATCGAAGAGCTGGAAGCCATTTTGAAGATTTACGAATCTAGCTAAAACTGCTCCCAAATATTTTTAGGTTAAGCTGTTTTCCAAATCTACAATCAAGTCGTCCGAAGACTCCAGACCAATTGACAGACGAATAAGGTTCTCGCTAATGCCGATGATCTTACGTTCTTCCGGTGGAATTGATCGATGTGTTGTTGTGGCAGGGTGCGTTGCAAGCGATTTTGCATCACCCAGATTGTTTGAAATTTTGATCAACTGCATTTTGTTCAAAAATTCAAATGCCTGTGGCTTCTCGCCTTTAATTTTAAACGACAACAAGCTACCACCCGAGTTCATTTGGCTTTGAGCCAAGGCGTATTGGTGATGACTTTCGTGACCGGGGTAGGCAACACTTTCAACTTGATCGTGAGCAGCCAAGAACTTTGCGACAATTGCCGCGTTCTCGGACATACGGGTTACGCGTAATCCGATCGTTTCAATTGCTTTACCCAAAACCCACGCATTAAACGGGCTCATGCCCGGGCCTATATGGCGCATGTGATGCTGTATGTTTTCAAGGAAGAACTCTTCGCTACAACAAATGGCACCGCCCAAACAACGGCCTTGTCCGTCGATATGTTTGGTCGCTGAATATACAACAACATCCGCACCCAGTTTTGTGGCTTCTTGAACGACAGGCGAGGCAAAAGCATTGTCCACGACAAAACTTGCCCCGATGGATTTAGCCAAGCCAGCGACAGCTTTGATGTCAACCAAATCCAGCGTCGGGTTGGCTGGTGACTCGCAGAAGAAAACCTTTGTGTTTGGACGAATAGCGTCTTGCCATGCCGTTAAATCCGCACCATCCACAAGTGTGTAATCAACCCCGAACTTCGGTAAAATGGTTGTGATGATTTGTAGGCAAGAACCAAACAAAACCCGAGATGCAACTATGTGGTCACCCTGCTGAACTTGAGTGGCGATTGCCGCATAAATGGCCGCCATACCGCTTGATGTCGCGATACAGGTTTCAGTGCCTTCAAGCGCTGCCAACCTTTGCTCGAACATGCGAATCGTCGGGTTGCCATAACGCGAATAAATATAACCCTCATCTTCGCCCAGAAAGCGGGCTTGAGCCTGTTCAGCTGAGTCGTAAACAAAGCCGGAGGTGAAAAACATTGCCTCTGACGTTTCGCCAAACTGCGAACGGCCCGGATTTTCATGGATAAGGCGTGTTTCTTTTGACCAATTCATTGTTTCGGCTTTCCCTCTTAACAAGCTTCTGTGGGTTAGGATTGATAGATCCTGACTTTAATCAACAAACGCTTTTTCAATTACAAATTCACCCGGCCTGGAAACTGAGCCCTCCACAAGACCAGCAGCTTCACACATGGCCTTTGTGTCCTGTAACATTTCCATTGAACCGCAAATCATTACACGATCATCAGCTGGGTTAAGCTTTGTCATCCCAATCTGCTCGTACAGCTCTCCGCTGTTTGCCAAATTGGTAATGCGTCCCATTTGTGCTGAGTGTTCACGTGTGGTGCTGGTGAAATGAATCAGCTTGTCGCCTACAATCTCTGACAGCAGTTCATC
>JBMYWL010000165.1:0-4203 GCA_049607365.1 Alphaproteobacteria bacterium
TTAATCCTAAGCGCTTTGAGTAAAGTTGATGACCGTGTTAGCGGCTTGAAAGCTGGTGGCGATGACTATCTGGTTAAGCCATTTGCCGTGTCAGAGCTTATGGCGCGCATCGAGGTGTTGAAAAAACGTGCATCCACAGGTCAAAGCGAACCTCAGCAGTTAGAGCTTAAGGTTGGCGACCTGCATGTAAACCTGTTGTCCCGGCGAGTTGAGCGAGCGGGGGAGCTTATTACGCTTCAAGCACGCGAATACAAGTTGTTGGAGTTTTTGCTGCAGCAAAAGGGTCAGGTTGTCACACGCACTATGTTGCTTGAGTCTGTTTGGGACTATCACTTCGACCCACAAACCAACGTTATTGATGTTCACATCAGCCGTTTGAGGAAAAAGCTAGGCGATGAGGAAGGTTTGATAATCAAAACAATTCGCGGTGCGGGTTACATCGTCGAAGAAGCCTGAAGCCCATGACCGAAAGACAATTACGGCGCAGAGCTTATACTCAAAGCTCCAGCTTTATCATGGCTTTGTGCTTTTCGATTTTGTTGGGTGCGTCGTGTGTGTTTTTGGCTTTCACGATCTACAGTTTCTCTAATGCCATGGACAGCCCGGAAACCCTGATTGAATGGGCGTGGCAGCGGAAAACCCTGTTTGTCTTAAGTGTCATCGTTATAAGCGCAATGATGCTGGTTATTTTGATGAGCTTTTTCATCTCGATTTATGTCGTGAACCGCATCAACAAGATTGCGAAAACCGCACATCGAATAATCGAAACGGATGACCTGAGCGATCGCATTGACATCAGCACCTCCTGGGATGACCTTAGTTTTCTGGCAGGCAGCATCAACAAGCTGATTGAAAGGGTGGAAAAATTGATGCTTGGCGTTCGTCACGTTAGTGACAACGTGGCTCATGACCTACGAACGCCTCTGACACGTTTCCGAAACCATTTGGAAATGAACGCGGGTCAAGAAATTGGCGTTGAAGAGCGGCAAAAGCTGATCGATGAAGCGGACAACCTGCTAAACACCTTTGGAACTGTCTTGCGCATCAGTCAGCTTGAATCTCGCGGTCAAACTGGCAAATTTGGACTTTTAAGGCTTGAAGAACTAATTGAAGATGTTGTGGATTTTTATGGTCCAGTGGGTGAGGAGCGCAGCATTGAAATTCGAACATCTGGTCGTCAACAAATTGTCGCTGACAAAGACCTTTTGTTTCAATTGTTCGCGAACATCATCGACAACGCCATGAAGTTTTCGCCAGATAATTCCTTGATTGAAATTGAGGTTGGCGGCTCCGCCGTTTACGGCTCTGTTACGGTTAGAGACCAGGGCCCAGGCTTATCAGAGGAAGACATGTTGCGTGTAACAGAACGCTTTTACCGTGCTGACCACAGTCGTTCGACCAAAGGCAGCGGGTTGGGCTTGTCGATGGCCAAAGCGATCATTGACTTGCACAAAGGAAACATTGAATTTAGCGCAGCAAATCCGGGTTTGGAAGTAACCATAAACCTGAAAAAACAAGATTATTAAGCAAAGTTCATTCATGCGCCACGCCGCGTAGAGCGGGTTTTTCCTAAAGTTATCAATTATAATATTTGAATCGAGATACACGTGGCCAAAGTTAAAAAGAAGCTCGCGATCATCGGGACCGGCATTTCCGGTTTGGGACTGGCGTCAATTGTCGCCGACTCTTACGACATACAAGTGTTTGAACGTGAAAGCAGGCTTGGTGGTCATTCCCGCACCATCGACATAGACACACCATCCGATACAGGTGGCAATAAGGTACCGGTCGACACGGGGTTCATCGTTTTCAACAAACGAACCTACCCGCTACTGACCAAACTTTTCGAACATTTGAATGTTCCTTTGGTCGAAAGTGAAATGACTTTTGGTGCCACGATTAAAGATGGTTGGTTGGAGTATTGCACGGACGTGCCATGGGGCCTTGTGGCACAGAAGAAGAATTTACTTCGCCCCAAATATTGGCGTTTCATTTGGGACATAGTCCGGTTCGAAAAACGCGCAAAACCCTACTTGAATTCTAAGTCTGACAAGACACTGAAAGAATTTCTTGATGAGTTGCCTTGCGGTGACTGGTTTAAAAAGTACTTCGTTTTCGCTATGGGCGGCGCCATCTGGAGCATGCCAACCGAACGCATGAAGTCTTTCCCTGCCAGCAGTTTTTTGCGGTTCTTTGACAACCACTCTTTGCTATCAGTGTCCGGTCAGCCCCAGTGGTATTCGGTAAAAGGCGGAAGCCGTGAGTATGTCGAAAAACTCTCGCAACCTTTCAGTGACAAAATCTCTCTTTCGCGTGGTGTTGTTTCGGTCGAGCGGCTAGCTGAGGGTGTACGTGTGACCGACACTGCTGGCAAAGCTGAAATATTCGACAAGGTTGCATTTGCCTGTCATTCGGACCAAGCTTTGGCGATGATCAAAGAACCGACCCTTGATGAATTCGAAGTATTGGGCAAATTGGCTTATGGCCCGAACACAGCCATAACCCACACGGACACGAACTTCATGCCCAAACGCAAAAAAGCGTGGGCAAGCTGGATATATCAGTCAAGCACCCGTGATGAACGCGATGCTAAGGGCATATCCCTGAGCTATTGGATGAACAGTTTACAAAAGTTGCCGACACCCAAAGACATATTTGTAAGCTTGAACCCGGGCCGTAAACCCGACCCGGGGAAAACGCTGGATGAGAAAGACTTTGAACACCCGCAGTTCAGCACAGAGTTTATTCAGGCCCAAACGCGCATTCCCGAAATTCAGGGTAAGGATCGTTTGTGGTTCTGTGGCGCTTATTGCGGGTATGGCTTCCACGAGGACGGCTTGCGTTCAGCGATTGATCTGGCAGCTCGCTTGGGTTGCCGCCCGAATTGGTTGTAGGCGCTTGGCCTTATGACCCAGACCCCAGAGCTACTGTCTGCTAAGGTCATGCACAGCCGTAAGGTCGGGTGCGACAACAGCTTTGTGTATAACATTCTGTTTTTGCGGCTGCCCCTGTCAGTGGTCAACCTGACCAAACGGGTTGGCTTTTTGGGGTTGAACAGGTTCGGCTTTTTGGGTTTCAACAGGAAAGACCATTTTTCTCGCGCAGATGTTGATCCAACGGAATTCCTAAACAAAGCGTGGGAACAAACGGGCTTTGATGATCGCATAAAGTCTGTTCAGTTGTTGGCGCTACCACGTGTCCTGGGCTACGCTTTCAAGCCTGTCAGTTTCTGGTTCGCTTTGAATGATGCCAACTTGCCAATCGCTGTGTTGGCTGAGGTTAACAACACATTCGGCGAGACCCATGCCTATTTGTGCCACCATGGCGATGGTGCCGTCATAAAGGGTTCTGACACCTTGTCAGCGCAGAAACAGTTTCATGTGTCGCCGTTTATTGAGCGTAACGGTTACTACGAATTTAAATTTTCTTACAAACCTGAAAGTGTGGTGGTCGGCATTAACCATTTCGATGACAAAGGTGTTTTGCGACTGACCACAAGCTTGAACTGTCGTGTCTTGCCAGCTGATGAAGGGTATTTGTCGGTTGTGCGCAAAGGACTGGGCAGTTTTTTTGTCTTCCCGCTGATCCTGTGGCAAGCGTTGAAACTTAAGCTGAAGGGCAGGGCCTATGTTCCCAAACCGGAACAAAAACACACACGAATGAGCAGCACGGACCAGATGAAATAGATTACCTAGAGTTAAGGTTGCCGAAAAGTCGTTAATACGTCTGGTAAACTAAGATAAAGGTATAGATCGAGCGATAAATTCGAGATTTGTAATGAAAACGACCGATGATACGCATCTAAAATTCAGAGATTTATCGTTTTATAGCGCATTCGCGTTGCCTCTCGGGTTCGTTGGTATCCCCCTCTACCTATACGCCCCAGATTTCTTCGCCGTCGAGTATGGCCTTTCCCTCGGCCTTCTCGGCGGAATTCTTTTACTCCTCAGATTTGTTGATGCCTTGCAAGACCCTTACATTGGCGCCTTGTCTGACCGTTTCACCGACCGTCGCAGTAGCGTTGTTGTTTGGTCGGCGTTGATCATGGCGGCATCTTTTCTGTTGTTGTTTTTGCCACCGATTGGCTTTTTGAAAGCCTTTGGGCTTGATGAACAGAATGCCGGCCTTTTGTTGCTTTGGTTTGCACTTTTTACTTTCTTGGCCTCTACCGGCTTTTCTGTTCTGACCATAAACCTGAACACT
>JBMYWL010000166.1:0-4202 GCA_049607365.1 Alphaproteobacteria bacterium
TTTCCTAGTCATGAGTTGGCCTCAAAATACGCTGCCGGATTCAACGATTGCCAAGTTTTTTCGCAAAAAATAACTGGATCGATTTACCTTTCCAAATTTGACTTAACTCATTGAAATAACTGAAAACGTATGGCTTCCCCTCCGCCAAATATCTTCAATTAAATCAATGAGTTATAAAGTATTTGTCAAGACAACAGCGACAAGCTGTAACCCTGTGTAAAGTTGTCCGCCTTGGCCCTATGGTCAGGCGATAAATGTGCGTAATGTTCTTCTGTAATTGTCACAGAACTATGTGCAAGCTGGTCCCGAATCTCTTGCATCGGCACACCATTTATAGCGGCATGTGTCGCCCATGTTCTGCGTAGGTCATGGAACGTGATGTTTGGCAATCCTACCCTTTTACGCAATGCCTCAAATTCACTGTGAATATCCCGGCATGGCTTACCGTTTTTCTCCACAATAAATCCTGACTGTGACTGTTCACATGCCTGTCTTAGTAGCGGCTTGATCACTTCAGGAATTTTGACAACGCTGCGGCCTTTTCTTTTTTTGCCGTCTTCAGCAGCCCGGTAATCAATTTTATCGCTGGACCATAACACTTTGTCTTTGGTCAGTGACAATATTGCACCTTTTCTTGCTGCCGTTGTTATCGCCAGCAATACCGCAATCCGCAAATGAAGTGGCTCTGACAACAGGCCTTCCAGCAATTTTTTTGTGTCATCTTTCTCAAGATAGACTGTTCTTTTGCGCTTTTCTGTTTTCAGCTTGAATGACGGCACATCACTTTTCAGTAATTGCACATCATCATCTTTTGCCCAATTTATCGCAGCAAGTAAGACCGACAGTTCACGGTCTATTGTGATATCTTGGACTTTTTCGTTTCTGCGTTGATTTCGATAAGCAAAGATGTTCGCCTTAACGTCATAGACAGACATGCCATCAAAAAACATCAGATGTCTTATGATGCTGTCAGTCCTTGTCATGCTTACTGACTTGCGTGACAGTTCGCGTCTGTATTTGTTAAGAACCTCGTCAACAGTGATTTGCTCACCCTGGGACTTTATTTCAGAGAATGCTTTGAAGAAAGCTTGTGCGCTTGCCTCATCCTTGAAACCAGTTGACGTATATTTTGCTTTTCCGTTTTCGTACCATTGGATTTCCCAATTGGCCCGGTCTTTTCGTTTAACAAGCTGGTACATGATACCACTCCTTCATGCTTGTTGATTGCGTCTATAGGAAACCGTATTTGGCTTCCTACTCTAAAAGAGGGGATATCCCCCTCATCAGCCATCCGCTGCACAGTCCTTTCAGATACTTGCCAGCGTTCAGCTAATTGTGTCGGCGTTAAACAGGTCATAACCAGTTACCCTTGCCCTAATTGAATCTACAGCGCGCCTAAATGCTTCATTAGACGCATATAACTCCGCACCCCTTTCAGCAGAATGAATTATGCTGGTGTGGTCCCGGCGCATGTATGAGCCGATTTCTGGAAAGCTATTTGTTGTAAGTTCGCGCGCTAAAAAACAAGCTGCATGTCTTGGGCGCACAAATTGTGTCGATCTGCGTTTGCAGACAAACTCTCTAAAAGTAATGTCAAAGTGATCACACGTTTCGCTGACTATCTGCGAAAGTGTTGTCTGCCTCTTTTTGGCTGGAAACTGAATTACGACTCCCATCTAATTCATCCTTTCTCGATCTGTAATTTTGCATCAAACAATCATCTGAGCAAAATATTTCGTGTTTCCCGTTTACTGAACCAGCGTCACGCCAATTAAATTCCTTTTTACAAAAGCTGCAGCGGTCAATCCTCGATAGCGGTACGTTGCTTTGCTTCTTCTTTTTCGGCGGCTTCCGCTTGTTGTAAAAACTCAATCGCTTTCCATCTCATTTGCTGCGGTGTCATTTTTAACTCTGCCTGCTTATCACCAATAACTACCGTTGCTCCATCAGGCGTTGGGATAATCAAGACCGGGTGCATTCTTTTAATGCCGCTGCGATTTCTTCTCTCCCTTTGGCAGTCATTACCGGAGCGATTGGTTCACTATCGTTTTCCAACCAACCCCGGTTCCACATGGCGCGCCATACAGGTTCAGCTATTGGCGCACCAGCGGATGCTGCGAATAAGTCAGCCTTGCTAAATGCTGTCTGGTAGCAATTGACTGCTTTGTGCATTTCTATCGCCGCCTTGCAAGTCGATTTCTGAAACACGGACGGACAAGGACTTTTTATCCACGCCATTTTTGTCTGTGTATTCGCGCTCAGACAGTTCACCGACAACAGTGACTTTAGTGCCTTTTACAAGGTATTCTTGAAGGACTGACCCACGCTTTCCCCAAACAGAGCAATCAAGCCAAATGGTTTGCTTTTTATCCCCGTAGCCAATATCTGAGGCAACAGAAAAACCAGTTACCGTTGTCTCGCCAACGGACCGTGTTTCTGCGTCTTTACCCAGGCGGCCTGTTACAGTTAAACTATTCATGCTGCTTCTCTCCTGTTTCAGCGTTTTAAATAAGCGGCTGGCGAGGTTTAGTAACCTTCCACACGGTAATTCGACACACACCAGCCTGTCCGTCCCCCCGGCGAGGTTTCCCCCACATTCACTTAGGGACAGAGTTGTTGTCATGCCGCCTCTCCTAAGAGGCTTGCTTTTCTTTCTGTGAAATGGCTTACCAAAATAGGGTTCTTTGTCAGAGCCGGGTCATTGTCATCACGCCAATGGTGATAACTATCCACGACTTCATCAACATTATCGACACTCAGCAAATAAGCTTTCAGACCATATTCTAGGATCTGTTCTTTACGGTCTTCCCATGTCCCGAAAGGCAAAATATCGCCGTCAGAGGGCTGGAGGCCAGAATGACTAACTGGAGTTCCCCCTGACGGCTGGCCTGAAGCGTTTTCGGTGGAGTTTGAAGGAGTCGCACTTTTACCCGCATCAGGTTTTTTCTTATCATTTAATAGTCCGTTGGCTTCACCATCATCATCATCATCAAAGTCAAACTCAAAATCTTGAACATCTTTTGCAACGCCAAAGGCAGCGGCAAGAAGATAGCGTTTCGCATAGGTTGTAGCTGACCCCAACATTTGACTGTTTGTCGGGTCTTTCACCTTTACAGGCCACTCATATTCACGTTCTTCACCGCTATCATGCAAAATCGTTGTGGTGACAACCATATAGGGATCACCTTTGCCATCAATGTTGTGTTTAGTGCCTTGCGTATATGACAGGCCAAACTTAGCAGCGGGGCGGACTGCATTAATTACGCCGCCTATATTTGCATAAGACGATTGATGTCCTCTGGCGTTCGTTTCCATCGAAACCATTTCCATCTGAAATGCGCGCAATGCTTTATTCAAGTTCGGAGTCATTCTAATTCTATCCTCTTAGCGTTGTTTGCTGACACTTTGACTGTGATACCGCTGCCGGTTGCGGTGGACGCATCTTTAGGGACAAGCTTTTTGATTGCTGCTTCTGCGTCTTTGAAAGACTGCGCTGCACCGAATGTCTGCTTCCAGACATCTGCATGACGCTGCCAATCAAGTGCCTTTTTGCTTTCAGTCATGTTGTATTCAATGCGGTCTGACTTAGGCACTGGTGGCTGTTCAGGTTCCGGGATAACAGGCGGTAAGCCTGTCTCAACAGAGTTGATAAAGCTTTTTTCCAAGCCAATGAGATATTCTGTGTATTCGCGGTCTAATTCTATAACTTGCGTCTGCGGCTGGTCCCCACCCCGTATGATAGACAAAATGCCATATTTGACCCGCTTGCCTGTTGCTTCTTCTAAGCAATAGCCATTGTGGTGAAGTTGGGGGGAATATTGCCGCACAAGGCGCGGTATTACGTCTGACCAGCTTTCACCGGCCTTTGGGCGTCCCATTGTAAACTTGGCGTCCCAGACGGCTTGTGCGCCGTTCCAATCACGGATCCAACCGTCCAAAGTGCAGCGCATAAAGGGATGCTTCTTAGAACGGATAACACGTTGGTAATCTTCTATTGTAAGCTGATGAGTGTATTCAAACCAAGCCTTGTTGAGTTCTTCTGTGACATGACCCATAATGACGGGCCAAACCGTTGTCAGGTCATCCCGGTCAATTTGCCCGGTCTTTTCCTGAAACAGCTTCATAATCAAAGTTTCATTGCCAGATGCAATAATGTTTGCATCAGAGCCGCCAATTGTGAACTGACGTTCCGCTATTGACTT
>JBMYWL010000167.1:0-4182 GCA_049607365.1 Alphaproteobacteria bacterium
CTTGTCCAAAATTGGACCATCGAGATTAAAACTCTCCCAGCTCAACACATCGCCAGAGTGCGCCATGGCTTGAGTTAAAAACCGGCGCTCGCTAAGTTCCATTCCGTTTAGGAAAATGGCCATGGCCATGGCGGACGCCTGAGCATCTGACCAACTTTTATCCACCAAGCCCGTGACAAAACTTTGAATATCGTCTTTAGACAAAACCAGCTTGTCGCGTTTTCGGGCGATTATTTCTTGGGGTAATACTGACATTTATGCGCTGAGTGCCGTTTGTAAGTCCGCGATTAGACTTGATGCACCGATGCGGAAGGTGTCTGGACTTACCCAACCTTCACCCATGATGTTTTCCGCCAAATCAATGTAGGCTTGGGCTTCATCCGCTGTTTTTATGCCACCTGCTGCCTTAAAACCTGCTGGCTTGTCAGCAGCTTTTATAACTGAAAGCATGGTGTCGGCGGCTTCCAAAGTGGCGTTAACCGCAACCTTACCGCTAGAGGTTTTAATGAAATCTGCCCCAGCATCCAAGCTAAGCTCTGACGCCAGCGCAATTAGGCCCGCATCTTCCAAAACACCAGACTCAATAATAACCTTTAAATGCGTGTCACCGCAAGCAATGCGTTGACACTCCAAGGCTTCAACGACCATCTCAACGTCTCCGGTCATCAATGCTTTGTATGGCAACACGTAATCAATTTCATCAGCACCCAAGGCAATTGCCTCACGCGTTTCGGCATCTGCTTGATCCATGTCATTTCCACCGCCCGGAAAGTTCGTTACAGCCGCGATTGGCATGCCCGCAGGTGCAAAAGGACGAATGACTGGTACAAATTTGGGGTAAACGCACAAAGCCGCAACCTTGTTTGTGCCAAAGGTTGCTTTGGCTGCCAAAGCACTTAAGTCAGCTTCTTGCTCGTCACCATTCAAGGTTGTCAAATCAACCAGAGAATAAATTCGAGAGAGGTTTTGTTGTGGCATATCTTCAAGCCTATTTTTTTGAAAGATTATCTGGACCAAAGCTCATGGGTAAGAGCTGTTCCAAGGTAAATTCAGCGCGCAAACTTGCTTCGTCGAACACATGGATGCGGGTTTGATCCGTCGCAAACTCACGTATTTTCTGACGACATCCACCGCAAGGCGTACAAACTTCCGTTCCCAGCCCCATAACGCCAATGTCGATGATTTTTTTACCGCCTGACATAATCATATGGGAAATGGCACAAGTTTCAGCGCACCACCCTTGGGGATAGGCCGCGTTCTCTATGTTCGTTCCACACGATAGCCCGCCCACATCATCCAAAATAGCCGCAGCAACCTTAAAATTCGAATAAGGACTGTAAGATTTTGGCAGGGTGTCTTTAAGCGCTGCAAACAAACGCTGCTGTACGGGCGTCATCCTATCGCTCTTTAACATACGGTTTACCGATTGCCTTTGGCGCAATCGCCTGACCAATGAAACCAGCGAGCAATATGACAGTTAGAACATAAGGCAGCGCGATAATGAACGGAATTGGAATTTCGCCAATCAAAGGCAAAGAGACGCCTTGCATAACCGTAGCCATGGCTTCCAAGAACCCGAACAACAAACAAGCCAACATGGCCTGAACAGGTCGCCACTTACCAAATATCATTGCAGCTAGGGCGATGTAACCTTTACCCGCCGACATCTCACGTCCAAAGGATGATCCGTTAGCAATCGACAAATATGCACCTGCAACGCCACACAATGCGCCTGTAATTATCAAGGCGCGGTAGCGCATCCAGAACACATTAATGCCAGCCGTGTCGACCGCTGCTGGATTTTCACCAACGGCCCTTAGGCGCAAACCAAAACGTGTTCGTTCCAGCACCCACCAAATCAGCGGAACAGCTGCAAAACACACGTAAACCAACAAATTGTGCCCTGAAATTAGACCCTCATAGATTGGCCCTAGTATTGGCACATCAGCCACCGCTTCGGCACCAGGCAACGTAATGGGTTGAAAACGAGCGTCGCCAGACAAGGCTGGGGTAAATCCACCTTTAGAGAAGAGTGCGTGCGCGACGACAACAGTTAAACCCGAAACCATCATGTTGATTGCCACAGCAGAGATAATTTGGTCACCCCTAAACGTTATGGATGCCAAACCATGCAGCATTGATAGAATAATCGACAAACAAATAGCAGCGAGCAAGCCGAACCAAGCATTCCCAGTGTAGTAGGCAATGCAAGCAGCAGCAAAAGCGCCACCCAACAATTTACCTTCAAGACCAATGTCCACAACGCCAGAACGCTCCGAAATAAGTCCCGCTAAAGCAACCATGACCAATGGCGCCGAAAGGCGCAGTGTTGAATCAGAAACCGAAATAAAAAGATCAAACCAGGTCATTAGCTCGCCCCCTCTAATCGTGACTGTTTGGCAAACACCCTAAGGTATGTCCTCTCGACGAATGGTCGAACCATGTACTCTAAGGCACCTGTAAACAACACCACAAGACCTTGGAAAAAGATGACGATTTCCGGTGTCATGGTTGACATTTCAAACAGCAACTCGGTGCCACCCTGCGTTAGAGCACCAAACAAAACAGCCGCCAAAATAATACCAAATGGATGGTTACGCCCAACCAAAGCCACAGCGATGCCTGTGAAACCAATGCCGGCAACAAAGTCCGCTTGCACGCGATGTTCGGCACCCATAATGACATTCACCGCCATTAAGCCAGCCAAACCGCCAGAAATCAGCATGGCGATAATTGTCACTTTTTTCGGCTTTATGCCGCCGTAAATAGCCGCAGTTGCGTTCGCACCTGTTGTACGAATTGCGTAACCCCAACGGGTTCGCCAAATAAGGAAGTAAACAAATACACAGGCAAGAACCGCCAATAATAAGGTCATGTTTAGGGGGGATTTCCGTGTTGCCACATCAAACCAACCCATCACGTCTTTAATTTGGGGTATCCAAGTTGTCTCTGCAAAAAAGCGCGTCGTCGGCTCCATGCGGCTAGCGGGCTTTAAGGGTCCAACCAGCATGTATTGCATCAAAGATGCGGCAATGAAATTAAACATGATTGTCGTAATAACCACGTGGCCGCGGTTCATGGCTTGTAACAAAGCGGGAATAAACGCCCACGCAGCACCAGCAATTGCAGCACCCAGTATGGCAAGTGGAATAATCAAAACTGTGGGTAAATACGGGTCAAACCACACACAAACCAATGCAATGCCCAAGCCACCTAAATAAGCTTGCCCCTCTCCACCAATGTTGAACAGGCCAGCGTGGAAGGCGACCGCCATCGCCAAACCGGTAAACACCAATGAAGTGGCGTAAAACAGCGTGTAACCAATTCCGGTCGAGCTTCCGAAAGCGCCAACCCAAATGATTGACCCAGCCTCAAACGGATTTTCGCCAATTGCCCAGATAACGAACCCGGCAACAATAAATGCCAACAAAAGTTGAACAATTGGTACGAGTGCCAAAGATACCCATTTAGGTGTTTCGTTCATGCTACCAATTTCCTGTTTCCCCCAATTTGGGTTCAATTCCCAATTATTAGCTTAAACTTTAGCAAACAACAGGGTAGCTAAACAAGCCAATTTAGGGGCAAAACCTAAATTAACGCCCCGTCCTGAAACTGAGGCTCCATAAAATAAACCGGTAGTCTTTCTGACTAAAGTGAATTTAGCTCTTGTTCTTTCTGGTCGTGAATTTCCTGTGCTTCCATCCATTTGACCTCAAGCGCTTCAATCGACTTATTAATTTCGCCCATATCAATTTGCGCCTGGGTCACTGCGGAAGAATTGGAAGCATCATAAAAATCAGGGGCCGCCATTTTACCTTCAAGCATGGATTTTTTCAGATTGAACTTTTCGATTTCTTTTTCAACCACAGAAACAGCCTTGCGGAAAGGTGCCAATTTCTTGCGTATGTCAGCAGCTGCGCGACGACGCTCTTTGGCTTGTTGCGGTGTCATCTCTGAACCGTCAGGGTTCTTTGCTACAGCTTTTGTTGATGATTTGGCGTTGTTCTTTACCCCAGATGTTTCAAGCAGCAATTTTCGGTAATCTTCCAGATCTCCTTCAAAATTGCGCACTGTTCCATCTGCCACCAACCAAAGTCGATCCGCAATCAACCCGATCATTTCAGGGTCGTGACTGACAATCACCACGGCACCTTTGAAGGAGTTTGCAGCATTGACCAAGGC
>JBMYWL010000168.1:0-4179 GCA_049607365.1 Alphaproteobacteria bacterium
GAATTTCAGTTTGATTGAAGCAGGCAGATTCGTAGTTAAATCCCATTTGGAGTCGAGAATCCTCAGACATAAAATTTACCCTGATATGTTTCTAAGGCTGGTTTTTTGGAAACCAACGGGTTAGAAGTAAGACAGCGTAAAGAAACGCATAATTAACCAAAATTTGTTTGGAGGAAATATAAATGACAATGAATCGTCGCTCGCTGATTAAAGGCGCAGCTGTTGTTCCAGCAGTTGCAGCAGCAACCGCACTGGCTGCACCAGCAATTTCACAAGGCATGATGAAGTTGCGCATGACAACTTCGTGGCCAAAAGGCTTCCCGGGTTTGGGAACAGCTGCACAAGCAATGGCTGACAACGTAACTGCATTGACTGACGGCCGTATTTCGGTTGAGGTATTTGGTGCTGGTGAAATCGCACCGGGCCTAAAAGCATTTGATGCTGTTTCTGACGGCACTGCCGACATGTACCACTCTGCTGATTACTACTACCTTGGTAAGTCACCAGCTTTAGCATTCTTCACAGCTGTACCTTTCGGCATGACAGCTTCTGAGTTGGACACATGGTTGTACAACGATGGTGGCCAAGCGCTTTGGGACGAAGTTTCTGGCGGATTTGGTGTTAAGCCGTTCGTTTGTGGTAACTCTGGTGTTCAGGCCGGTGGTTGGTTCAACAAAGAAATCAACTCAGCTGATGACCTTAAAGGTCTTAACATTCGTATGCCTGGTTTGGGTGGCGAAGCACTTCGTCGCATTGGCGCGAATGCTGTTACCTTGTCTGGTGGTGAAATTGGTCCAGCTCTTCAAGCTGGTACAATTGATGCGACTGAGTGGGTTGGTCCATGGAACGACTATGCGTTCGGTCTTCAGAAGCTTGCAAAAATTTACTACACATCTGGTTTCCACGAGCCAGGTTCTGGCCTTTCGTGTGGTGTGAACAAAGGTGTTTACGACAAGTTGTCAGACTCTGACAAAGCTGTCTTCGCGATCGCAGCACAAGCTGCAAACGCAGTTAACTACACAACGTTCCTTGCGAACAACGGTGAGTTCTTGCAGCGTCTTCAGTCTGAAGGAACAGACATTCGTGAGTTTGGCGATGATGTTTGGGATGCGTTCGGCAAAGCTTCTGATGAAGTTATGCAGGAGAATGCTGAAAAAGATCCAATGTTCAAAAAGGTTCACGACAGCTTTACAGCGTCACGCGCTAAAACAGCAGGTTGGGTTGCGAACTCTGAAGGACAGTACCTTCGTCAGCGTAACCGCGTTATTGGTCTTTAATCGCCAATTGCTTGAATTTAAGGGGCTGTACTTCGGTATGGCCCCTTTTTTGTTTGTGGTTTGTGACCCGAACGTTCTAAGAATAATGATAAGAAAAAATAAAATATAAATTTGGGAGAGTGTGATCATGCTGGCCTTGGCTACGTGGACAACACGCATAAACAACTTCATCGGAAAAACCACTGCTTGGCTGTGTCTTCTCATGGTGTTGTTGCAAGTGATAATCGTGCTAAATCGTTATTGCTTTGGTTACAGTTCGCTTTTGGGTTTTGGGTTGATTAACTACGAAGAAGCCTTGTTGTATATGTTCTCTGCCATATTCCTGTTTGGCGCTGCTTATACCTACAATGAAAACGAGCACGTTCGTGTGGATATTTTTTACGCCGCCATGAGTGATCACCGTCGTCGATGGGTGGATTTTTTAGGTAACATTTTTTTGCTCATGCCGCTCGTCGCAGTCATTTTGATCAAATCAAATCATAACCTCGCGGGTTCTTGGAACGCAGCAGAAGGGTCGCGCGACGGCGGACTGCCCATATTCTTTTTGTTTAAGTCCATGCTTCCGGTGTTCGCAATCTCTCTGGGTGCGCAAGGCATGGCAAATGTCATTAAACTTGCCCATCAATTGTTTGGCGAGTGGACAAAGCTGGACGTATTGTTGGGCCTTTTGTTTGCTGTTCTGGCTGCCTTGTTGGCTTGGATTAGTTTTGGTTGGGCAACAGATGCGAATTGGGTAAGGCCGAACCCGAACTGGCGATTTGGTGCTTATACCTTTGGTGTCTGGTTTGTCCGTGTTTCATCGATCTGTTTGATTGCCTACTGCTTATATGCGGTTTTCAAATCGCTAGCCAATACACAAAGTACATCTAATTTAGCAGTGGAGGCGTAAGTTATGGGTCCCGAATTAATCATCTTATTTCTTGCTGCGGCACTCATTTGTGTTCTGTTGTCCGGTTTCCCTGTTTCTTTCGTTTTGGGCGGAGTCTCGTTGATTGCCGCCTATATCGGCGTTTACTTTGGTGTGTTCAACGAAAGCGTGCTTGGTGGTGTTCACCAACAAGTCGAAGGGGTCATGGAATCCCGACCATTGCTAGCAGTGCCCTTGTTTGTGTTTATGGGGCTTGTGCTTGAGCGGTCGCAAATTGCCGAAGAACTTTTGTCCACCATGGGTCGTTTGTTTGGCTCATTGAGGGGCGGTTTGGCCATCTCCGTGTGTATTGTTGGTGCGCTACTCGCGGCTTCAACCGGAATCGTGGGTGCAACCGTTGTGACCATGGGATTGTTGTCTCTGCCGACTATGTTGAAAGCTGGATATAACAAAGAGCTAGCAACTGGCACCATCTGTGCTTCGGGAACCCTTGGTCAGCTTATTCCACCATCAATTGTTTTGATTATTCTGGGTGACCAGATGCAATCAGCTTACGACAAAGCCACGCGTGATCCGGCTTTTGATTGTGATCGTCTAACCCAATGGTCACCGTGTGAAAATTTACATTCTGTTTCTGTGTCTGAGCTTTTTGCGGGTGCCTTTATTCCGGGCTTGGTTTTGGTAAGTCTTTATATTCTGTACATCCTAATTGTCGCTTGGTTCAAACCTTCATATGCACCCGCCGCACGTGAAAAAGGTGAAGTTGACCCGGGATTGTTACGCGATGTTGCAGTTGCACTTCTACCGCCATTGTTTTTGATTGTCGCGGTGTTGGGTTCAATCCTGTTAGGGGTCGCGACACCAACTGAAGCTGCTGCAATCGGTGCAACCGTTGCCATGTTAATCGCGGCAATTAAGCTTTGGGACAACAAACTTAGATGGTTGGTTTTTGCTTCCACCGTGTCAATTGTACTAATCGTTGGAATTGTTTTGTATGGCCGTGTGACGGGTGCATACGACTTAAGACCAACGCGTGCGAATGTCTCTGACTTCGAATGGACCCTGATTTACATCTTGTTTGGGTTGATTGCAGTGTTTGCAGCTGGTGTCGCAGTTGCCGTGTTTTATCTTGGTTTTAAACGTCCAGAGAATGACCAAGGCGTTAAAAATTCAAGACCTATATTGATTGACGTCATTTACGGCACACTAAAAGTCAGCACCATGGTGTTTGTCATTTTGATTGGTGCACGTGCCTTGACCACTGTGTTTGTCGGGTTCCACGGGGATACGGTTGTAAAGGACTTCCTGACAAGTTTGCCAGGTGGTTTCACCGTTCAAATTATGGTCGTTATGTTGATCATGTTTTTGCTGGGCTTCTTCTTGGACTTCATCGAAATTGCCTTCATTGTTGTGCCAATTGTAGCACCAATTCTGTTGTTGAGCGGCATAAACCCTGTATGGCTTGGTGTGTTGTTCGCCATGAATTTACAGACAAGCTTCTTAACGCCGCCATTTGGTTTTGCGCTGTTTTACCTGCGCGGGGTCGCGCCGCCGGAAGTGAAAACTAGCCACATCTACAAAGGCATCATTCCGTTTGTCATGATACAAATCGTCGGTTTATGCGTGCTGTATTATTTCGAAGGATTGGCGACTTGGCTTCCAGGCTTGATGTTTTAGGGTGTGAATTGAGTCCACACCCTAATTTAAGCTAGATGGTTCTGGCGAATTCAGGTTCGCCATTTCCATCAGGCTTAACAAAATTGACGTGCGCTTTGGTAAGTCTTTGGCTTCAAGGAGTGCCTGCTTTTCCAAGGCGGTAAACGGGCAAGAAATGGCAAGCGTATTCACCAGCTGCATCGGCGGTGCTTGCTTGAGCGACGGCATGTCCACATCAATTTTTTCTTTTACAAAATACGTTTCGATGACGTTGAACATGTCGTCCGAAATACGAGAGTCGTCGATGGTGTCGAACGACCAATTCAAGTCAGTTTCAAAGGCTGAATAGTCCGGTTTGACACAGCGGAAACTCAGGCC
>JBMYWL010000169.1:0-240 GCA_049607365.1 Alphaproteobacteria bacterium
TACGCGATGACTCACGTGAAAACAGCATCTTATCAATAATATTATCTTCGTAGGTCCCAAAACCACTTCCACGAGACATTTGTCCCAAAAATCCCAAATAGGCTTTCTGTGCTTTGGGTTCATGAAGCACTATCAAGCCTTGTCCGGTGTCTTTTTGCTCATCTAGTTCGACCAAGTTACCCACCCATGGCTCTTTGTAATTTTTTGGAATAAGCTTACTAACAAGTCGTTTTGCTTTAT
>JBMYWL010000169.1:250-4166 GCA_049607365.1 Alphaproteobacteria bacterium
CGATTGTTGGTTTTTCCCAGTGAAACACATGGCTATACCAATTCTTAACGTCTTGCTGAGTAACACTGGCGTAGGGTGTATCCTCACCTTCAATCACATGAAGCTTGGGTAAACCACCATGTTTGAAAATGCGTGTTAAAGCTGTGTATTCAGCGCGTGATTTTTGTGACCTTAATTCAGCAAACTTGTTGTTCATCCGCCTTTGGGAAAGACGGCGTATCCAACGCTCCTCCATTAAGGGGTTTTTCAAACTTTCAGACACCCACTCGGCAACCGTTTCGTATGCAGATGTTCTTGCCGAAAAATTCAAATACGTGGTGCCCATATATGAATCCAGGCTGAAATTATAATCATAGTCATAACCCAGTTCATAAAGCTCAGCCGCGTCGTAGCTTTTACTTCCGGCTTCAACCAGCATGCTCGCGCCAATTTTGGACACCTCGGGAAATGTGTCTTGGGTGAAGTCCCAATCACTTTTCCAAACCGCTCTTAAAGTCACAGAGTCAGTGTCTTTAATGTGAAGATACAAAAATTTGGTGCCGTTTGAAGTTTTTAGAATTTTTGCTGCTGACCTTGGCCAAAGATCATAAATAATCGACGCAACGACCAAACCTGCAAGCAAGGCTAATCCATATTTCAACTTCATTTCCCAACCTCTTCAGCTGATTTGGCCGATAAGTTTTCGGGTCTGCGTAACTTTGAAATGACAACACGTCCTTCACCAAAAATCTTACCCCAGAGCTGCTGGAAATCGTCATACTCCACCAATTCAACATCGTCGTAAATGTCATACATGGGCTTGGGCTTACGCCTGAAACTTGTCATGGAAAGCATGGTACTTTCTTCAAATGAAGCCGTGTTCCAGTAATATCCGTAATACGACAATCGCCTGTTTTTCACCCTTAAGAAGGTGTTTACATCCAACGATGCTGTCCCCAAACGCTCCAGCTCTTTTTCCAACGCAGTTGCAAGTTCATCTAAACCAACATCCTTGTCAGGAAGCAAACTAATGCTCAGCGACATGTTCGACTTGTCCAGCGGGTACATATTGACCGACACCGAACCCGCCAAAAATTCAGAGAAATGGAGTGGCTTTAAGAGCCCGCCGTCCATAGCTGAATTTAAAATGCCCTGCGCAATTTCTGCCTGAACAACCCATTGCAAAATGTCCTCTTTTCGGTCAACTTTAAACACTTTGGAGTACAACAGACGGTCTTGAGCTGCTTCCCTGTCGTCTTCCAACTCAAGTGCAAACGCCTCGTCCGGCAGAGGGTCGTATGTCAGGGCGACACCCGCGTCAAAGTTAGACGTTTGTTGTGTCGGTTCTTCAGGCGCGCTCACGACGCCTAGATTGGACGCATTTAAATATGCCACGGCTTCCAGATCTGTCAAATTCCCAGTGATGGTCAAAATGGTGTTAGATGGTTTGTAGAACTGTTGGTGATATGCCTTGGCTTTCGCGTAAGTGAAGTTTTTAATGTTACTACGCGAACCCAATACATTCCGTGCCAAAGCCGCTTTTCCGTGCAATTTGCTGGAGATTGCCAACCAGCTAGGGTGAACACCAAAATCGTTAGCCCGAAAATCTGCTTCACGCAGCACGACACCAATTTCGCCTGCGACAAATTCCTCTGACACAGACAAGGGCTTGAAAATACCGTTCAATTGGTTGAGCGCCTTGTCCATATTCACGCGCTGTGTGCGGTACTTGAAGTGGGTTGTTTCGCGGTAAGTCCAAGCGTTGTTGTGACCAGTGAAGGTGTTGTCCACCTGCGGGAAAGCATTGTACCACGCCAAATGCTCAACGAAATGCGCCATGCCCTCAGCGCCTTTGTTGTCGAACTCGCCAGACAAAATGACCAGATTGATTGTAATATCGTCAGAGGTATCTGTTTTGATAAGATAGGCTTCAGCAAAACGATCTTGCTCAAGCTCTTTCAACAATTGCGCATTGCTGGTTGAAACAAACACCAGTGCAACCAACATAAGTAATACAAATTTTAGCAAAGCCACCCCCTAATTGAAGGTTTAGTTTAGGCCCAAAGTGACGGATTACAACTCTTGGTTCATAAATTTCGTGGTAAATGATCTTTGAAAGTTTACCGCATTGACTATCGACAAAGCGCTTACTACGTGTCACTTATTAACCATTGGTAATTAAACAGAAAATACTCTTTTGTCAGCAAAACCCAACACGTCAGAGGCAACTATGCTCCGGTCTAAAATTGTCGGTATAGGCTCCTTTTTGCCACAAAAAGTCATAACTAACAATGACTTGGCGGAATATGTCGACACGTCTGACGAGTGGATTCAAGGGCGTACGGGCATTAAGCAACGTCACTTCGCAGATGAAGGTCAACTGACATCTAATTTAGCGATTGAAGCAACCAACAAAGCGCTGCAAGACGCTGGTTTGACCGGAAAAGACATCGATCTGATCGTCCTTGCAACCTCGACACCTGACCGTACCTTCCCCGCTACCGCTGTTCGCGTGCAACACGCCATTGGCATGACAGCCGGTGCTGCTTTTGATGTTCAAGCCGTGTGTAGCGGTTTTGTGTTCGCACTTGCCACAGCTGACAATTTTTTGCGTGCTGGTTCGGCCAAACGTGCCTTGGTCATTGGTGCCGAAACATTTTCGCGCATTCTGGACTTTGAAGACCGTACCACCTGCGTGCTGTTTGGTGATGGTGCAGGTGCAATTGTGCTGGAAGCAACAGAAGTCAGCGACACGCAAACAGAACCGTGCGTGCTATCAACCCACCTGTATTCAGATGGTCAACATGAAGAAAACCTTTACGTTGATGGCGGTGTTTCATCCACCCAAACAACCGGAAAACTTCGCATGAAAGGCCAAGAGGTCTTCAAACATGCAGTGGGTAATTTGGCGGGATCAATTGTAAGCGCGGTCGATAAGAACAATCTAACAGTTGATGATGTTGACTGGTTCGTCCCGCATCAAGCAAACCAACGTATTTTAAACGGGGTTGCCAAGAAACTGAAGATCGACCCCGAAAAAGTTGTTTCTACCGTTTCTCAACACGCTAACACCTCGGCCGCGTCAATTCCTTTGGCACTGGATGTCGCACGTCGAGACGGGCGCATTAAAGACGGGCAATTGGTTGTTTTTGAAGCCATGGGTGGCGGGTTCACTTGGGGCTCTGCGATTGTCCGCATGTAAAACACGTTTGAAGCACGCATGATGAAAAAACGTAGCCTTTTGTTTCTTCCCTTTGCCTTGTTTGCTGCCTTTGCCTTCATGCTGTGGTACGGATTGGGCAACAACGACAAAAGCTTGCCAACCGCACTTGCGGGCAAAGATATTCCTACATTTGAATTGCCCATGCTGTTGTCAGATGGTTCCTATTCAAACCAGAGCCTTATATCGTCAGGCAAAAAAGTTACCCTGGTTAACTACTTTGCAAGCTGGTGTGTTCCTTGTCGTGCTGAACACCCGCAACTTTTGAAACTGGCCCAACATCCAGATGTGGAAATTGTCGGCATCGCGTACAAAAACAAAGTTGCGGATGCAAAACGCTTCCTAATACAGCTTGGCGACCCCTACGCCACCACGCTGTATGACACACGCGGACGTGTTGCCATTGACTGGGGGGTATCCGGCGTGCCAGAAACCTTCATTGTTTCAAATGGCAAAATAATCGAACGAGTTGGCGAACCATTGGTTAACCCTTCGGCGATTGCGAAATTGAAAGATGTCCTGAGCCAGTTGGGCGTAGAGGTTGATTTGTAATGCGTCACGTTTTTGGAACCCTCGCCCTGATTTGTGTGATCATGTTCTCCAGCTACAGTTTGGCCGTTGGCGTTGATGAGCTTCAATTGCAAGACCCGGCAAAAGAAGCATTGGCACGCGAAGAGTTCAAAAAATACCGTTGCCTTGTGTGTCAAAACCAGTCGA
>JBMYWL010000170.1:0-4163 GCA_049607365.1 Alphaproteobacteria bacterium
CCTTCAACACGGTAATCTGAGTCAATTGTTTCACGAACACGCAAAACCTGATCATCTGAAAGGTCATTGACACGAACTGTTGATTCGATGCCTACTTTTTCCATGATTTCTTTAGCTTTCACCGGGCCAATGCCGTGAATGTAAGTTAAAGCAATCTCTACTCTTTTAGTCGTTGGTATATTTACCCCAGCGATACGCGCCACTATGAACTCCTTCGTCCAGTCTTAATTGTCTCGCCTCAATCTCGTAGCCACACATTGACTGAGACAAGCGACTCTATTTCCACCAGCAATAGCTAGTTTGGACATCGGCGATTTTTAGTCCTGAGCCCAGGAACTGTCAACTCTCACGACGCACAAACCAGACCCATCAGCCATGCGCATTAGAATGCACAAGTCTAAAAGAACTGCTGTTAACCCCTATTCCGAAACCAACCCTAAGATCAGTTCTAAATTTCAGCCAGAACGGCCTCAATTTGTTTAGTAACCTCGTCAATGTCAGCCATACCGTCTACATCATGCAGAATGCCTGCTTTTTTGTAGTGCGGGATGATTGGTGCAGTCTGCTCACGAAAAACAGCCAACCGGTCTTTCACAGTTTCTGCCTTATCATCTTTACGACGAGAAAATTCTTTACTTCCACAAACGTCACAAACACCTTCCACTGAAGGTAGCTCAAACGTGTCATGGTAACCCTGACCACACTTGCTACAAGTGTAACGTCCAACAACTCGCTCGACCAACGCTTCTTCATCGACCGTAATTTCGATTACAGCATGCAAAGAGCGTTGTTTCTTCTCAAGCATCACATCAAGTGCACCAGCTTGAACTTCCGTTCTTGGAAACCCGTCCAGCACAAACCCGTTCACAGCATCAGGCTGATCAATCCTATCGGAAATCATTTCAACCATAATGTCGTCTGATACCAACTGGCCGGAAGCCAAAATTCCTGAAAGCCTGTTACCCAGTTCAGAACCAGACTTTACAGTCGCGCGCAGCATATCGCCCGTAGAAAGCTGAACCATCCCGTGACTAACTTCCAAGCGCTTTGCTTGGGTGCCTTTTCCAGCACCAGGTGGTCCCAATAAAATGATGTTCATAAAACCAGCTCCACCAAAGTTCTAGCGTCTAGCGCGACGCTTAGCTTTTGTATCACGACGTTTCGCTTGTCCTTGCTTTCCGCCTAGCAATGAATCGTATTGTTGAGCGACAAGGTGTGAATGAATTTGCCCGACGGTGTCAATCGTCACGGAAACGATAATCAAGATCGATGTACCACCGAACAAGAATGAAACCGAATTCAAGTTTGCGATCAGAATCTCAGGCAACACACAAACAAATGCTAGGTAGATCGCACCCACAAGTGTCAAACGGGTCAGTATGTAATCCAGGTAAGCAGCTGTATTTTTTCCTGGACGAATACCCGGAATATAACCGCCATACTTCTTCAAATTTTCTGCTGTCTCAACCGGATTGAAAACAATCGCAGTGTAAAAGAATGCAAAGAAAATAATCAAAGCCGAGAAAATCAAAATGAACAATGGTTGACCACGCCCTAGCTGCGTCGTGATGAACAACACAGTTTCGCTGGTGCTATTCTCCCCAAATGTAGCCAAGGTCTGAGGCAGCAGCAAAAGAGAACTAGCAAAAATGGCAGGAATTACGCCAGCGGTGTTCAGCTTTAATGGCATATACTGCTGTTGGTCTTGAAACTGTTTCTGACCAACCTGACGTTTTGGGTACTGAACCAAAACCCGTCTGAACGCTCTTTCAACAAACACAATTAGCACGATCACAGCGATTGCAATCAACACTACAAGCATCAAGATGCCTGGATGAAGTGCACCATCAGCTGACAGCTCAAACATTTGTCCCAAGGCTGCTGGAAGGTTTGCAACAATTCCCGCGAAAATAATCAATGAAATGCCGTTACCAACACCACGTTGCGTGATTTGTTCACCAAGCCACATCAAGAAGATTGTGCCACCGGTCAAAGTAATGACCGTCTGTACGATAAAGAATATACCAGGTGTTATAACCACATTGCCGTCTCCGGCAGCCATTAAGCTAACCGCAACAGCATATCCCTGCACTGCCGCAAGCAAAACTGTGAAATAACGTGTATACTGGTTAAATTTCTGACGACCGCGCTCGCCCTCTTTACTCATCTGATCGAGTTTGGGCGACATGGCTTTGGCCAACGTCAAAATAATACTAGCAGAAATATATGGCATAATGGAAAGCGCGAAAATTGACATTCGGCTAACAGCACCGCCAGCAAACAGGTCCAACTGACCCAAAATACCGCGAGACTGCTGGTTGAAAATCAATGCCAACTGCTCAGGATCGATACCCGGTAGCGGAATATACGTTCCCAAACGATAAACCAAAAGCGCACCTAGCGTAAACCAGATGCGAGCCTTCAATTCTGTTGCTTTCGAAAAATTGCTCCAACTCAGGTTTGAAGCTAGCTGTTCAGCTGCGGACGACATAAAGTCTTTTCCTTACATATACTGGCTTTGGACACGCAAATCTTGCGAAGCCCTCTTAGGTCGTGTTTACACCTATATATGCAAGCTTTAGCAAAGGTACAAGACACGACCGCAAGAGATATGGATTTGACCAGTCAATTTAACAGGCCCACAGGCTTTATCAGCCTAAGTAATAATTATTCTGCGGCAACAGCAGGTAGTTGAATTTCACCACCTGCTTTCTTAACAGCTTCTTGAGCTGCCTTAGAAGCACCGGCTGCTTTGATTGTCACAGCGTCCTTAAGTTCGCCAGATGCGATGATACGTACACCATCTTTTGCACGACGAAGAACACCTGCTGCAACCAAACTAGCAACATCGTGGCTTTCGCCTTTTTTGATCTTACCACTGTCTAGAGCTGCTTGAATGCGGCCCAATGTCAGTTCAACGTAATCCTTACGGAAGATGTTGTTAAAACCACGTTTTGGCAGACGACGATACAAAGGCATTTGACCACCTTCAAAACCGTTGATCGCTACACCTGAACGGGCCTTGGCACCCTTGTGACCTGAGCCAGAAGTTTTACCTTTACCTGAACCAACACCACGACCAACGCGCTTTGACGTTTTGCGTGCGCCAGGATTATCTCTAAGTTCATTTAGTTTCATTGTATTCACCAATAAAGTGACAGGTCATGAGATCTGGCTCAAGACCCATCAAAATCCTAATCTTCGACAGAAACCAAGTGGCTGACCTTATTGATCATACCGCGCACTGCAGGAGTATCTTCGAGTTCACGAGTTGCGTGACGTCTTTTAAGACCCAAACCAACAAGGTTACCCTTTTGGTTTTCGGTGCAACCGATGTGGCTGCCATTCAACGTAACTTTTAAAGTTTTCTTAGCCATAACAAGCTAACCTTTACAATTTAAAACCGAGGCTTAAGCGAACTTAAGCTTCTGCGGCTTCTGTATTACGATCCCGTACGATTTCCTGAACACGTTTTCCACGACGTAGAGCAACTTGACGTGGGCTCTGTGTGTTTTTCAACGCTTCAATAGTCGCTTTCACAAGGTTGTACGGGTTAGCTGAACCCATAGACTTGGAAACAACGTCACCAACACCCAATGCTTCGAAAACCGCACGACTTGGGCCACCAGCAATAATACCAGTACCTGGAGGCGCAGAGCGAACAATCACTTTACCTGCACCGAAACGTCCAGCAACATCGTGGTGAGTCGTACGACCTTCACGAAGTGGCACACGTACCAAGTTCTTCTTTGCAGCTTCAGTTGCTTTGCGAATTGCCTCAGGAACTTCACGTGCCTTACCATGACCTTGGCCTACACGACCCTTGCCATCACCAACAACCACAAGAGCGGCAAAGCCGAAACGACGACCACCCTTAACAACTTTAGCAACACGGTTAATTGCTACTAACTTTTCAACGAATTCTGATTCTTCGCGATTATCGCGACCTCTACGGTCGTTCTGTTGAGCGCCTCGAGCCATAATCTTTTTCCCTTAACCTCTTAGAACGACAAGCCACCTTCACGAGCGGCATCAGCAATTGCTTTTACCCGGCCGTGAAAACGGAATGAACCACGATCAAACACAACTTCCGCTACACCAGCTTTCTTCGCGCGTTCGGCAAGCATTTTGCCAACCGCTGAAGCAGCTTCCACTGTATAACC
>JBMYWL010000171.1:0-4152 GCA_049607365.1 Alphaproteobacteria bacterium
TTAACAGGTGATGAGCTAACTGACGCTGGGTTGGCTCAAACCGAGGGCGTTGAAATTGCCAAAAAGCTTGAAGCGACTGGACAGGTTGACTTCATCAACGTTTTGGCTGGTGCTCCATATGACGATCTTGGACTGGCGGGTTGGGTTTCACCCATGGGAATGGCGAGCGCACCACATCTATCGATTGCTGGACAAATTCGTGAAGCGGTCTCCATTCCAGTTCTGCACGCGGGCGGTATCGCGGATTTAGCAACGGCACGACATGCGCTGAAAGATGGTTTGGTTGACTTGGTGGGTATGACACGCGCTCAAATAGCCGACCCATATTTGCTCCAGAAAATACGGTTGGGGCATGAAGAACAAATTCGACCCTGCGTAGGCCTGGGTTATTGTGTTGATCGTGTGAACCAAGGTAAGCAAGCCGTTTGCGGGCACAACGCGGCAACGGGGCGAGAAACTTTTTTGCCCCACATAATAAATAAAGCCCCAGAAGCAAAAAGAACGGTTGTCGTGGGTGGTGGTCCGGGTGGATTAGAAGCCGCACGCGTTTTGGCTTTAAGAGGCCACCAAGTACATCTGTTTGAAGCCAGTGATAAGCTAGGCGGCCAACTGAACTTGGCAAGCAAAAGCAGTGTGCGTCGGCAGGTCAGTGGTGTTGTCGACTGGTTAGCAGCAGAAGTCGAGCGACTTGGTGTACTTATCAGTTTGAACACTTATGTTGATGCCGCTGACATAGAGGCCGAACGTCCTGACTTGGTAATTATTGCAACCGGTGGCTGGCCAGAGCCATTAGACGTAGATGGTGGGCATTTGGCTATTACAAGCTTCGATGTTTTGGGCGGCAGCATTCAACCGAAGCCAAAGCTCATGCTGTTTGATGAGGCAGGGGATCAGCAAGCTGCGGTAACGGCACTTGCTTTGGCCGAAAAAGGGTGTGAGCTGAATTTTGTGACACAAGATCGCGGTTTTTTTGAAAATCTGGGTCCGACAAATTCAGCTGTGGCCCTGAAACACCTAAGCGAACATGCATTAGAGTTTTTGTTGCTACAAGATATTCTTCAAATAGAAAATGCAGACCAAAAGAAAATTGTGACTTTGCGGCATACTTTGACAGGCAGGATCAGCACACATGAAGTAGATGATGTGATCGTGGAAAATGGGACCAAGCCGATTGACGATCTTTATTTTGAGTTGAAAGCAAACGCCAGGAATCTGGGTCAATTGGATCACGCTGCATTAATAGCGGGAAAAAACCCTTTTCAGCTACTCAACCCTAAAGGCACTTATGAGCTTGCTCGCGTAGGGGATGCCATCTCTAGCCGAAACATGCACGCAGCCATTTTGGATGCACTACGCACATGTGCTTTTTATTGACCCTAATCGACTGTAAATCCTGATCGCTGACTCAGATTTATTTGGGGCCAGTCCTTGGGACCAGTCTTTGGGGCCAGCCCCAATCTTCTATTTCAAGCTTCTGAGGTACAGAATGATTGCATCTAAGTCCATATCCGTCATGGATGCTAAATACCCATAAGGCATAGGTGGGAACATACGCGTGCCGTCTGGTTTACGACCTTTTGTGATGATTTCACGTAAAGCCTCATCGCTATAGTCTGCAATTCCTTCTGGCGTGTTGCGAATGTTTGGGGCGACAGATACGCCCCACGGTCCATGGAATTCAAATCCACCTAAGCCCATGTGCGTATCGTACATTCGACCTTTTGGTCCCATGGGCGTGTGACACTCCATGCAATGGGCCACGTTAAACGCGAGGTATTCGCCGTACTCAACGTTAAGGCCCTTTTTTGGGTGCGGAACTTTTCCGACGGGTGGCCCGTAAGCAGGTGGCAAAGAGAAATTGTAAGTTGACTTCGGCACGTCGTTTTTAATGGCTGGCAGGGTGCGAAGAAACATAACCATGGATTGCACATCAACATCTGACAGACCACGATAAGCCAGAAAAGGCATTGGTGGGCCGATCAGCGATCCATCTGGGCGTATGCCCTCACGAATGGCACGACTTAATTCGGCATCGGACCAATTCTTTATATGACTGCCCGGCGTCAAGTTTGGCGCGTAAGCCGTCATTATATCAACTTTTTCGACCAATCGGCCAGTCAATTCCTTTTCTTGGTCAGGACCATTGGGGCCAAAGGGTGTATGGCAATTACCACAACCAGCTGGGCCACGTACCAAATACTCACCACGCTCTAAGCTTGCTTGGTCCACATTTTCAGAAAAAAGAGGAAGAGAAAAAAGGCATGCGCTCAATGCCACTATAATAAGTTCTAATTTCCGGTATTTGCTCATCGAATAACCTGTAGTAAAAAATGAATTGATACCTTTCACTTATACACAAAATTTATATGAATTGTAAAAAATTAGGTTTTAAAAACAGCTTTGGCCAGAAACTCGACCATTTCACCGCGCCAAATTTGGTTGGTTAAACATATGGGTTTCCCCTGTGGATCCCGGTTAATCTGGTTTTGCTCAATGCCAATTTGGTAAGGCATAAGGCCGAGCCAACCAGCTTCAGATTGGCTAAGCGCGCGCATTTTTATGCTAATATCAGCCGAATGGCACAATACACTGAACCTTGCTTTCGGCATGTCAATTGCGTGCTTGTGTTCGGCACTTATGGTTTCTGTTTCCAAGAATATGCTATGGTTCTCGCGTTTAAATAGGCGTTTGTTGACAATAACAGGTGTGCCAGGTGGAAGGTCCAGCAATTCAGCGGTTACTGAGTTTGCTGGTTCCAGCGTACTGTCCAGAAATACCAATTCAATAGGCATATCTTCATCAGCTGAGTTTTCGATAAAGTTACGCATGCTGCTAACGTTATAGGATAAGCGCTTGGGGGATACAAACCGACCAAGCCTGTCTTTGCTATAGATCAAGCCTTCCGCTTCTAAAGCTTCCAACGCGCGCCTTGCGGTCATTCGACCAACTTTATGCTCTTCAGCGATAATGCGTTCGGAGGGAAGAGCATCATGTGGTTCGAAGCCGCTTGTTTGGATCAAGGTTTTTAAAGAGTCCGCAATTTGCCGGAATCGGGGTTTGGCACTTTGGGTATTTGACAAGTCAAAGTCGCTTTTTAGTTTTTTCAATATCGCTATTGCATAGCATAATTTTTGGTATATACCAGAATAAAAGGTTCTTGGTATATACCAGAGTATGAAGCGCAAATTAGGGAGAGAACTATGCTTTCACAGGAACAAAAAGATCAGTTTTGGCGTGACGGTGTTTTGGTTGTTGAAGACGCGGTAACACCTGAACAGCTGCAATCACTTCGCGATGTGTTTAACGGATGGGTTGAAGAAAGCCGACAACACGCAGGTGACTATGGCGAGACATTGGATGGCCGCAAACGGTTTGATTTACAGCCGGGACACTCAGCGGAGGCACCAGCCTTAAGACGTGTGCAATCGCCAGAAGAGGTTTCAGACGTTTATGCGGACATAATGCGTAACGCACGAACGGTTGACTTTGTCGCCGAGCTGATCGGTCCAGCGATTAAGTTTCACCACGGAAAGGTAAATTCGAAAATGCCGGGCTCTGCGACGAAGGTGAAGTTTCATCAAGACTTTCCATTCCAACCCATGACCAATGATGATTTGATTACGGCTTTGTTGTTTGTTGATGAAGTGACACTTGAAAATGGCCCGCTGGAGGTTGTTCCGGGTACTCACAAAGGCCCTTTATATTCGCTGTGGCACAACGGTAAATTTACTGGAGCTATCGCCGATGAGGTTTTTGCTGAACACGAAAACAACATCGTGAAGTGTACAGGAAAAGCGGGCTCGGTTTGTTTGATGCACGCAAGCTTGCTTCATGGTTCTGCGCCCAATTTGTCAGATAAACCACGAACACTTTATATTTCGACTTATTACGCTGAAGATGCGATTGAGCTTAGCCCGAATGCGTTGCCCAGCACCTTAACCCATGAATTGGTGCGAGGAGAAGTGTCGGGCCGTGTTCGCTGTTCATCTTATGAAATGGAATTACCCGAAGTGCCCAAGGATACCTCTTTCTTTGCGCAGCAAGAAGCGTCATAACCAAAGAAACAAATAACAAACGAAAGTTGTGATTCCGATGAACTGGCGCACAAAGATTTTGAACCCGAAACCACTGGCACGTCGGGACTATAGCTCA
>JBMYWL010000172.1:0-4135 GCA_049607365.1 Alphaproteobacteria bacterium
GTCCAAATGTAAGGCGTTGTGACACCCTTGGGTTCGTGCAGCATCAATATGCGACAACCACGTTTGGGCTTGCTCTGGCGAATTTAAAACAGGCGACAAGGCATGCTTTAAAAACGTTTGTTCTTCGCCCGCAAATACACCCGCCAACACATATATTTTGAATGCGGGGTCTGGCAAAGAAGCACGAAGCGACACGCCCTCTTCCATCATCGCAACAAAGAAAGTGTCACAGCCTTCAGCTGCCAATGTTGTCGCGACTTTGGCAGCGCCCAAGCCGTAAGCATCTGCCTTTACAACCGCTGCACAAGAGGCACCAGCTGACAAGCGTTGAAGACGCTGATAGTTTTGTGCGATATGGGTTAGGTTCACGGATAAGACAGCTTGCATATGACCCCGAATTTGCGCCCCAACAGGCCCAATCGTCAAGTGAGCATTGATCAGCCCTGCACCAAGTACGCACACCAATTCGACGAAGAGTTAAAATTACATGTCAAAATCCATTTTCTGGTTGGAAGTTCCCTACGACGAACAAAAACGCGCTGACGCAATTCTGGAGATGTTGCCACACGACGTGATTGACCACGAAAACCTGAAAGACCGCATTCGTTACGGTGTCTATTTGTCGTCGGAAGCGATCGACAATATGCCTGAGGAAACGTTTGCATCTTTGGCCGACATGTTGAACGCAATTCGCTGGAACATAGAACTTGTGCCTATACGGGATTGGGTTGCTGAAACCCAAGCTGGGTTACCACCCGTCACAGCGGGAAAATTCGTCATGTTCGGCAGTCACGACAAAGACAAAAACGTTGTGCCCAAAGGGGCCCACGGCTTGCTGATTGACGCAGCAACAGCCTTTGGCACAGGGCACCACGGCTCGACCAAGGGGTGCTTGGTCATGTACACGCGACTTTTGAAACGTTTCAAACCCAAGTCTATCATCGACATTGGAACTGGCTCCGGTGTTTTGGCAATCGCCGCTGCAAAAGCCCAAAAACTCCGCGTGGACGCGACAGATTTTGACCCCGAAGCTGTTCGTGTGACCAAGGTAAATTGCGCCTTGAACGGCGTACCACACCTGACCCGTACATGGGTCAGTGATGGGTACGACCGTGTAACCCAAACATATGATCTTGTCTTTGCCAACATTCTCGCAAAACCACTCATGAAGCTGGCGGTTGATGCCGCACCCCACATAAACAAGGGCGGGTATTTAATTATGGCTGGACTTCAAGACTGGCAAAAAGCAGGCGTCATCAACGCTTATCGATTGCAAGGCTTGGTGCTTGTCGACCAGCTACAGTTTGGTCGTTGGACGACCTTGATGATGCGTAAAGGGGCAAAGTGATGCAAACAACCAAACAACGTCTTGACGCCCTACGCCTAGAGCTAAAAACGCGTGGTCTTGACGGCTTTCTGGTGCCCCGTGCCGACGTGCATCAAGGTGAAGAGGTTGCGCCTTGTGACGAACGTTTGGGTTGGCTGACAGGTTTCACAGGCTCAGCCGGTTACGCGTTGGTGACGCAAGACAAAGCCTATATGTTTACAGATGGTCGATACACCTTGCAGGTCAAAGACCAATGCCCAGCCGATTTATTTGAGCATGTATCACTTATCGATACCCCGCCATCCAGATTCGTCGACAGCTCATTTGGCCTGGTTGGCTACGACCCGTGGTTGATGACAAAAGGCCAATTGGCCACCTATAAAAAGGCCAATCTTGTCGCTGTAAACGCAGATTCTGACACTGGTAAATTGAACCCGATTGACGCTATTTGGACGGATCAACCAACTGACAGCACAGGCCGTATTTGGGCACACCCCTTAAAATACGCTGGCCAATCCACAAGGGAAAAAACTGCGCTATTGGTCGATAAACTGAAGGAAAACTCCCTTGATACTTTTGTGTTCACACTGCCAGATTCTATTGCGTGGTTGTTAAACATCCGTGGGTCAGACCTGTCCAACACACCCGTTGTTCGGTCGTTTTTAATACTACACGTCAGCGGTAAATTAGACTGGTTCGTGGACGCCGAAAAAGTACCACAAGATGCCATGTCAGCAAATTTGAACCTAAAACTTCCCAACACTTTCGAAACCGAAGTTCAAAATCTTAAAGGGTGCGCAGGCCTTGACTTTGCAACTTGTCCGGTAGCCCTTTTTGAGTTGGTCAAAAACAACCAAAACCTTCCCGACCCTGTCATTTTGCTAAAAGCCCGCAAAAACTCGGCTGAGCTGGATGGTATTCGTGAAGCCCATAAACGGGACGCAAAAGCCGTAACCAAATTTCTGGATGAAACTTCCCAACAAGTTGAAGCTGGCGAAATCCTGACCGAACAACAAGCCGTGGACAGTTTACGTTTAGAGCGTGAAAAACTTCCCGGCTTCATTTCAAACAGTTTTGACACCATTTCGGGTTCTGGCCCCAACGGGGCAATTGTGCATTATCGTGTATCGCCACAAAGCGACCGCCAACTGAGACTTGGCGAAATGTATCTTGTCGACTCTGGTGGTCAATTTGTTGATGGCACGACCGACATTACCCGCACCCTGTGCTTTGGCGCACCCACTGATGAAATGCGCACGAACTATACGCTTGTCCTAAAAGGCCACATAGCTTTGGCAACTGCAAACTTCCCAAGTGGCACGACAGGTGCTGCACTGGACATTTTGGCCCGAAAACCACTTTGGGACCATGGACTGGATTATGACCACGGCACAGGCCACGGTGTTGGTGCGTGCTTAAATGTTCACGAAGGACCAGCGCGCATTGCCAAACCAACAACCGGATCACTGGTGCCGTTAGAAGTCGGCATGATACTGTCCAACGAACCCGGGTATTATAAAGCTGGTGCGTACGGCATTCGCTTGGAAAATCTGGTTGTGGTCGCTGAAAGTTCTAAGCCAAGCCCAGATGGTCGTACGTTTATGTTTTTTGAAACGCTTTCGTTTGTGCGTTTCGAAGAAAAACTGATCGATCGGGGCATGCTAACCCCGAAAGAGCTTAACTGGCTAGAGGCTTACCACCACAAGTGCGATGAGGTTTTAGCGGCTTAAAGTCTCAACTGGGCCTTAAGCGCATCGTATATAGCAAGGACGCCCATGGCTTCACCGCCAGCTGGGCGACCCGGCTTTGACCTTGTGTTGTAAGCCATGACGTCCAAGTGTGCCCACGTCGTGCCTTCAGCGACAAACTTTTCCAAAAACAGGGCCGCGGTAATCGCGCCACCCATCGGCATGGATTCAGAGATGTTGTTGGTATCTGCAAAATTAGACGCCATAGCTGACCGATAAGCCGGATGCAACGGCAAGCGCCATGTCGGGTCCAAGCGCTCGTTTGAGGCGTGTTGAATATGTGCGGCGAAACCATCGTCGTTGGTGAAAACAGCGGGTAAATCTGGCCCCAAGGCCACACGCGCAGCGCCCGTAAGGGTCGCAAAGTCGATCAACAGATCGGGTGTATCTTCACACGCCAGTGCCAATGCATCGGCCAAGACCAAGCGGCCTTCAGCGTCCGTGTTGCCAACTTCAACACTAATACCTTTTCGCGTGTCAATGACATCACCCGGTCGAAACGCATTTCCAGCGACTGAGTTTTCAACCGCTGGAATCAAGACACGAAGTTGAACCGGCAACCCCAAATCCATAACCATAGACGCAACGGCCAACACGTGTGCCGCACCACCCATGTCTTTCTTCATCAAGCGCATGTTGCCGGCACTTTTAAGGTCCAACCCGCCAGTGTCAAAACACACACCCTTACCAACAAGGGTTAGTTTTGGGCCAGATGTTCCCCACTTAAAGTCAATCAATCGCGGTGCACGGGCTTGTTCGGCAGCTCGACCAACCGCGTGTATGGCCGGGAAATTCTTCTCAAGTAAGTCTTGCCCGATTGTTACATCACACGCGCCGCCCTTGTTAGCGGCCAAGACTTGTGCCTCACTTGCTAAATCCGCCGGACCCATAAGGTTAGTGGGCGTTGAAACCAATCGTCTGGCTAAGCGTACGGCCTTGTCGGCAGCTTTTACATAATTGTATTTCTGGTTATCGCAACGGCTGTTTATTCCAGCACAAGCCTTCGTTATGTGAAAGTTTTAAGCTTAAGCAGCAGCTGGTTATTTTTAAGTTTAATCGT
>JBMYWL010000173.1:0-4117 GCA_049607365.1 Alphaproteobacteria bacterium
GGTGAAAAATGTCTGAAGGTTTGTAAAACCGGATACACCCGCGACAAAAAGTCAAACCGCTGTAAGAAAGACAAGGCCAGCATCACAACAAAGTCTAGCTCCTCAAAATCTAAGGCTTGTAAGTCCGGTACGGAAAATGTGGACGGCAGGTGTTTGAAAAAATGCAAAACTGGCTATAAGCGCGACAGCAAGACCAACCGTTGCAAAAAGAAATAGTGTCTTAAACCCACTTGGTTTAAGTGTTTAGGCGGTGTCTTTTGGCGCCGCTTTTTTTTTGCGCCACCAGAAAGCCTGTCATGAACGTTCTTTTTAGTACCAAATTTTTATTCCTGATAGGTCTCGGCTTTGTCTGGAGCTTGCGGGTTGCTTCCGTTAAGCACGCGGTCGAGAATGGCGTTCCACCGCAAGTCATAATTGAATTTGCCATGTTTGGCATTGCGGCTGTCATGCTGGGCATTTTGTTTTTATCGAAGCAAAAACTTCCCCTGACCAAGCAAGCAATCGCCTTTTATTTCATTGGTGGTAGTTTGGGTATGGCCCTGCCCTTCTTTGTGGAGGCAGTTGTTTCTCCTCACCTGACTGTGTTTGTATTGATTGTCATTGTCATGACCATGCCAATTATGACCATGACCCTTCTTAGCCTAACAGGTGTTGAAAAGCTTCAAGGTGTGCAAATTCTGGCGATTTTGATCGGTTTTGCCGCTGCCATGATGATTATTTTTGACGGAAACAACTTGATTGAACTGTCTCAAGGAAATCTATTCTGGGTGCTGGTTGCCTTTGGTGTCCCGCTTTTATACGCAATCAACACCACATACGTCGCTGGAAAATGGCCGTCATACATCAACCCTTTACAAGTTGCTGCAGGTCAAGCCCTGTTCATTTCAATTGCGGTGCTGCTGGCTTCACCCTTTAGTGGGCTTTGGCAAGACATCGGCCAAATTAGTCAGCAACCACTATCATTCTTGGGTGTTTTGGTGGCTGAATGTACAGGATTGTTTTTCTACTTCGCGCTTATCCGCAGCCAAGGTGCCGCCTACATGATTATGGCCAACTACGTAGCAATCGCGTTTGGAGTATTTTGGGGGGCGTTTCTTTTCAACGAGACCATTGGCATCATCAGCATAATTGCCGCACCGGTGCTAGGCTTGGGTATTTACCTAGCCCAAACCAAACGCGAAAATTAATCGCTCAGGTCACGGCTCATATCGATGAAACTTCGGGCCACGCGTTAACAGCTGCCCCCAATGAGCGTTGTACGGATGAACGTCTGTAGTTGACTGCCCAGCCGCATTTTGCAAAGGCTCTTGCCCTTCATTGTGTAGCCTGAAAATACCGCCACTTAAGTTGTAAACACCAAGAGCACCGGCGCTCATAAGGTCTTTTTGTACCTTAAGCGCCATTCGGGATGAGCGAACGCCGACCGAACAATAAAACACAACGTGCTTGTCTTTCAGCTTGCTGGCATAGGTCTTGCGAAATTTCCGACGACTTATACCGGGGTCAAGTTGGTTTGACCCGGGCACATGACTAACCGCGAATTCATCAACTTCTCGCACATCCATCAACACAAGTTTGCCATCGCTTGACGCAGCCAGCACCCTCAGCTGTGCCGGTGTTAAATGTGGAATATCGTAATCGCTTGAAACAGATTTTTCCATCGCTTGAAGCGTGAAATCTTCAGCGTGTATCGGTAAGCATATTAGGCTGGTAGCGCCTGTCAATAAACCCGAAAATCTACGTCTGGAAATATGTGTCATTGTCTACTTTTTGAAATGAGTAAGGCAACCGTGGCTTTTTCAAGCGCGTCTGGTTTTTCGATTTCCAAATCAAACGCCAAAACACGCGGGTCTTCAAGTAACAAGTCCGACAGATCGCTGGCCATCGTTTCAAGCAGTCGATAAGTCGAGTTCTCAACAAAAGCAGATATACGTTGGGTTAAGGCGTCATAATCTAAGGTCTTACCCAAGTCTTCTTTTACAGAATCTACATCTACCGAAGTGTGTAACAAAATTGTAAAAAACAAATCCTGCTTCGCGTGTCTCTCGTACTCATATTCCCCTATCAAGGCTTTCAGGTGTAGTTTTTTTATCGCAATTTTCATCATTTTACTTTCAAGCGTACTTTTTTAAATTCTGCTTCGTTTTAGTTGTTGCCATTTGTCACATTCCATAGCCAAATGCAACGAAATGACCATGAAATACTCAGTATACAAAGGCTAAATTTATGTCCCAGTTTTCGCATGACGCGATAGACCCTTTAAACTTGGAACAAGCTGCTCAACCAACAGCGGGTGAAGAGCTTTCAATTTCCTATTCAGGTAGGGCTGCGCCGATAGCCAAGATCCAACTATTCAATCTGCTAATGTTGATCCCAACCCTGGGCGTTTACCGTTTTTGGGCCATCACCCGTCTACGTCGGTATTTCTGGTCAAGTATCAGCATCAACGGCACAAAGCTTGAATACACAGGTCGCGGGTTGGAGCTTTTTCTGGGTCTCTTGTTTGTTTTGTTGTTTCTTATACCACTGACCTTTGGCGTTGGCTTCCTGCTGAATTTTTTAATTTTGCTCTCAGAAACACTGTTTAATGTGGTCTATTTTCTACTGTTGATCTGCATTAGCTGTTTAAGCATTGTCGCCATATATTTTAGAAGAAGATATATTCTATCAAGAACCAAGTGGCGTGGAATTAGACTGGCTCTGCACGGAACAGCTTCAAATTTCTTCTTATTTGACGTTAAACAAACATTTCTGTTGATTATAACGTTGGTTCTTTACACCCCTTTCTTTGCTATGAACATTCAACAAAAACTGTGGAATAACACGCATGTAGGTGATCAACGTATGAACTGCGAACGTATAATGAATGGCCTTATGCTGCGGTTCTTAGGTGTGATTGCCTCTTACATTTCAGGTTACATAGCCATTGCCTTGATTGTGTATAATGCAATTACAACCTACTCAATGGATAATTTATTCACTTCGATTATCATTACGACTGTAATTTGGTACTTCGTTTTCTTCTGGGCGCTTTCCTGTTATCAAGCGCGCATTTACCACAATGTTATAGAAGGACTTAGTTTTCAAAAACTGTTTTTTAGATCTGAATTCAAAGGATCGCATCTGATAAAAACCTATCTAATTGCCTCTGGAATCGTCTTCATCGCAGGTGCGATATTGTTTTCGATTGCAGGCGCCAACAGCTATTTTTCAATCTTTTCTAACGGCCTTATCTACAATCCTGAAGACGCATTTATGAATCCAAGCTTGTATTTTCCATTCTTGATTGCTAGCTTTTTGACATACATAGTTTCTTTGTTTGTTATTCCGGTCGTTGTTACACACAGGCTGTTCAGAGATTTGGTTGCAACGACTGCAATTGGTGGCACTTTCGAACCTGACACGATTGCTCAATCCGATGAAGAGCTACTCTCTCGTGGAGAGGGATTAGCAAATGCCTTAGAAGTTGGTGGATTCTAAAATTGTCAACCTACTCGATTGGCGGGTACTCGGGGTATTACCACGACGGTAAAACCGCAAAAATCCGACGTTGCACGGCAATTGTTGAAGGTAAAATCTTAAAAGTTCGTGGCTCGGAACTTGAAACGGATTTATCTTGGACGATTGCCGATGTTCGATTGGTTGATGAATCATGGCATGATGATGAAGCGTTTCAACTGCGACATGGTTCTGATGATGACGCACGGCTCGAGCTGTCTGATCGAAGTATTCTTAAGCTTCTTACCCAAAAAGATGCAAACCTTAAAAAGGACACAAGAACCTTTGGACCCTCCATAATAGCAACTGGGGTTTTGGCATGTGTCTTGGCAATTCTTTGGTTTGGTCTGCCGTATATTGCCACTGGTGTCGCCAAATTGGCCCCAAGGGGCTGGGAAGAACAACTCGGTGAAACTGTTGCCACGTCTGCAATTCGTACTTTTGCGTTTGGTGAAGAAGATATTCGTGCCTGTGTCGCAGAAGACGGCGTAAATGCTTTAGCTGACTTGGTAACTTTGATAGATCAGCATGATGGTGCCGATTATCAATACAGACTTAGAGTTGTCGACAGTGATGTTGTGAATGCTTTCGCAGCACCTGGTGGTTACATCGTGATTTT